>JBDTOL010000077.1:0-7095 GCA_039933235.1 Spartobacteria bacterium
ACTGAGATTCCGCGTCACCGCTTTCCGCCTTTGTTTTGATCTCCGCGAATGGTCCTCGTGCGGTGTCGGTCTGTTCCGCAAACGTGGGCGAGGCCGCGACAGCACAGAGCAAAAGAAGCAGGCACGCCAACCGACTCGTTTTCATCTCGCCAGCTTAGTCGGTCGGAGCCGAAGCTGTCGATGCAGACGATGCGTTCATACTGTGATTAGGGATCTGCCCGCGGTCGAGAGCACATGCGTCACTGGCGCCGCGTTGAAATCAGTCATTTCAAATGCATTCCGCCCGGCGGACGACACGCGTAACGTGCTACCAAAGGCTTGGCTCCGCGAGGTCGTTACCGGACAGCGATAACCAACGCCATGGGGGCAGAGAGCGCGGTCACACGAAGGGCGTGAGTGGGGTCGCGTCCATACATTTCACATTTGATCCCATGCGCGGCCTTTGAGCGCGCCGCCACGGGATCTAACATTGATCCAAAATGATCGTGCACCTCGTCGACGGCACTTACGAACTGTTCCGTCACTTCTACGGCTTGCGCCGGTTCACCAAAGGCAACGACCGCCCTTACGGCGCAGTCGTCGGCGTACTGCAGACCGTTCTCCAAATAATCGAAAACGAAAACGGCGACACCTACCTCGGCGTCGCCACCGACCACGTGATCGAGTCTTTTCGCAATCGACTTTGGCCAGGATACAAGACGGGCGCCGGCATCGAGCCCGCGTTGCGCGCACAATTTCATCCGCTGGAGGAGGCGCTGGCGGCGATGGGCGTTGTCGTCTGGCCGATGATCGAGCTCGAAGCCGATGATGCGCTCGCTTCGGCCGCGCGTCGTGCGGCGAAGGACAAAAAGGTCGAGAAAGTCGCCATCTGGTCGCCGGACAAAGATCTGGCGCAATGCGTGCGCGACACCCGCGTGGTGCAGATCGATGCCCGGCGCAAAATCATGCGCGACGCGGCCGGGGTCCGTGAAAAATTCGGGGTCGATCCGTCCCTCATTCCGGATCTGCTCGCGCTGGTGGGCGATGCCGCCGACGGCTACCCCGGCATCCCCGGGATCGGGGCCAGGACCGCGGCCCAGCTTTTGAATCGGCATGGTCCGATCGAAGACTTTCCTGCGCACGTTCTCGGCGGGAAGCACGAGCTCGCGCTTCTCTTCAAGAATCTGGCGACGCTGCGCGCTGACGCGCCGCTCTTCAAGAATGTGGCGTCGCTCCGCTGGCGCGGTCCGACTCCGGCCTTCGCGGGCTGGGCGGAAAAGATGGAGGCGCCGCGGCTGCGCGAACGGTGCGAAAAGGCTGCAGACCGAATGGCCACGGCTAGAAGCACTTCACACCCTGGAAAAAGGAGGCGGGCCTGAAAGGACCGCGAATCAAAGGACGGAGGACAGACTCCGTGTTCTCTGCGCTCTCTGCGGTTAAAAACAGAGATTCGCCTACCGAGCAGAGGCCTACTTCTTCATCAAATCCAGCACGGCACTGATTACGCCGATCAGGCCGGTCTTGATCGTCGGATCGGGGACGGGGGCGAATTTGCTCGAGTGCAGGCTGGGCAGTGATTGGCCGCTCTTCTCGGCGGCGGCGATCTTCTCGGGGGCGACGGCACCGATCCAGAAATTGCAGGCCGGGATGGAGTGGTCGGGCAGGCTGAACTCGGAGAAATCTTCGCCGCCCATGGTCGGGTCGCGCTCGATGACGTTGTTGTCGCCGAGGATGCCTTTCCAATCCTGCACCAGGCGCTCGGTGAGTTCGGGGTTGTTATACATCGAGGGGGTGAAATCGGTCTCGGAGACTTTCACGATCGGCATCCGGTCCTCGGGGAAACCAGCGGCGATGGCCATCCCTTTCGCGACCCGCGCGATGGCGTCGAGGGTGTGCTGGCGGACGTCGGGTTTATAAGTGCGCACGGTGAGCTGCATCTTCACTTCATCGGAAATGATGTTGTGCTTGGTGCCGCCGTGGATGGAGCCAACGGTGATGACGATCGGGTCGAGCGGGTTGTTCTCGCGGCTCACGATGGTCTGTAATTCCATCACGATGGAAGCGGCGAGGACGACTGGGTCTTTCGTCTTGTGCGGGTAGGCGCCGTGGCCGCCAACGCCGCGCACGGTCACGTCCACCGAATCAACGTTGGCGCAGGCGTAGCCGGCGCGGTAGCCGATTTTCCCGGCGGCCATCTCGGCGTTGTCGTGGAAACCGATCGCGTAATCGGGTTTCGGGAATCGTGTGTATAGGCCGTCGGCCAGCATGGCTTTCGCGCCGGAGCCCGTTTCCTCGGCGGGCTGGGCGACGAAGACGATGGTGCCTTTCCATTGGTCTTTCATCTTCGCGAGAGCGCGCGCGGCCCCAACGAAGACGGCCATATGGATGTCGTGCCCGCAGGCGTGCATGACGTGGACCTCTTTGCTGTCGGGAGTTTTGGAGGTGGCTTTGCTGGCGTAGGGCAGGCCGGTTTCTTCTTCGACTGGTAGAGCGTCCATCTCGCTGCGGATCATGACAGTGGGGCCGTCGCCGTTCTTCATCACGCCAACGACGCCGTAACCGGTGAGACCGGGGGTTTCATATTTGCCAATGTGCTCGGTGACTTCGCACCCGACCGCTTTCAATTCCTTAGCGAGAAGAGCGGAGGTCTTTTCCTCCTGGCTGGAGAGCTCGGGATGGGCGTGGAGATCTTTGTAAAGGGTGACGAGAGCGGGTAATTCCTGGCCGGCGATCTGGGTGGGATCGGTCTCTCCGTAGGCGAAGGGCGCGAGTGCGAGAGCGAACGAAAGAGGAAGAAGCGGCAGGAATTTCATCCCGCAGGCTAGGGCAAAACGGCGCGACGGCAACGCGGGCGAGTCACCGAGGCGTGGAGCCGTCGCCATGTGGGCGACGCGGGGGGCTATGCTGGCTCGATACACCACTTCGCACAGCGAAGCGGCTACAGTTGCGGTCACAGCAGCCTGGTGCTGCTACTTCTTCATCAGGTCGAGCACCGCACTTGTCATCGCGATAACCCCGGTGCGAATGGTCGGCTCGGGCACAGGCGCAAACTTACTCGAGTGCAGGCTGGGCAGCGGCGACGCGCCGGGCTTATTGGAAGCAGCGATCTTTTCCGGGGCGACGGCGCCGACGTGGAAATCAACCGCCGGGATGGAATGGTCGGGCAGGCTGTACTCGGAGAAATCTTCGGCGCCCATCGTGGCGTCGACCATTTCGACGTTCTTCTCGCCTAACGCTTCTTTCCAAACGCTGATCAGCCGGGTGGTCAGCTCGGGGTTATTGTAAGTGGCGGGAACGAACTCACCCTTTAAGACTTCCACTTTGGGCATTTTATCCTCCGGCCAGCCGCCGGCGACGGCGCAACCCCTGGCCATTTGGGCGATGGCAGCCAGGACGCGCTCGCGCACCTCGCTCTTATAGGTGCGGACGGTGAGCTGCATCTTTACTTCGTTAGGGATGATGTTGTGTTTGGTCCCGCCATGGATCGATCCGACGGTCACGACGATGGGGTCGATCGGGTTGTTCTGCCGGCTGGCAATGGTCTGCCAGAGGTTGATCATCTCGGCCGCGAGCACGATCGGGTCTTTTGTTTTGTGCGGGTAGGCTCCGTGGCCGCCCACTCCCATCACGGTCACATCCACCGAATCAACGTTGGCGTAGGTGTAACCAGATGTGATCCCGATATGGCCGGTCTCCAGTTCAGGGTTATCGTGAAACCCAAGAGCGTAGGCGGGCTTCGGGAAACGTTTGTAGAGGCCGTCGGCCAGCAGCGCCTTGGCGCCGCCGTAAGCTTCCTCTGCTGGCTGAGCGACGAAAAGGATCGTGCCCTGCCATTGATCCTTCAGCTTGGCCATTTCCCGGGCCACTCCGATGAAGGTGGCGATGTGCACGTCATGACCGCAGGCGTGCATGATGTGCACGTCGTCGCCGGCCCGGTTCTTCGACATCGCCTGGCTCGCGTACGGCAGCCCGGTCTCTTCCGTGATGGGGAGGGCGTCCATGTCGGCGCGGACTAGCACGACCGGGCCGTCGCCGTTCTTCATCACCCCGACGACACCGTAACCAACCGGTCCGGGTTCGCTGTATTTGCCGAGGTGATCGGTCACTTCGCAGCCCACTGCTTTCAGCTCTTTCGCGACCAACTCGGAAGTCTGCTTCTCCTGCCCGGAAAGCTCGGGGTGCTGGTGCACATCCTTGTAAATGGTGAGCAAGGAGGGCAGTTCCTGATCGGCAATCTGCTTGGGCGATTGATCCTCGGCGCGGAGGGACGGAGCAGCGGCGAGCAGGCAGGGAAGCGCGAGAAGTGGCAGGAATTTCATCCTCCAGCGTAGAACGGAAATCCTAACGAGCAACGCCTGTCGCCATTTCGCTGTGCGCCGTAACGGATGCGAAGCAACGGCCGGGCTTTCCAAACGCGGGGAAGGGCGACGCTGCTGAAAAAAGAGAGCGCCACTCCCGGCCGCGCACAGGGCGACAGCTACAGGCGGCGGCCATAATTATCCGTGCTACGCTGGCGGGCATGAAGCGCACGCTTTACCTCGACTGCCTGTCCGGGATCAGCGGCGACATGACAGTCGGTGCGCTCTGCGATCTCGGGGTCGACCCAGCGGAAATTGAGCGCGAGCTTGGGAAACTTTCGTTAGGCACGACGCGCCTCGGATTCGAACGGCAAACGCGCCAAGGGATCAGCGGGCTGAAGTTCATCGTCGACGGACCCGCGCCGGACGCGCATGCGCACACACACTACGCCGCGATCCGGGACGCGATCGGGGCGAGCGGGCTTTCGGCTTTCGTAAGAGAGAAGTCCCTCGCCATCTTCGAGCGAATCGCGCAAGCCGAGGGTAAAGTCCACGGCGTCGAGTTGGCGGAAGTCGCGTTCCACGAAGTCGGCGCGGTCGATTCGATCGCGGACATCGTCGGCGCGTGCGTCGCGCTGGAGGCGCTTGGATCGCCACGCGTCATCGTGTCGCCGCTGCGCGAAGGCCGCGGCTGGATCGAGTGCGCGCACGGGCGTTTCCCACTGCCCGCGCCGGCCACGCTGGAAATTCTACGCGGCGTGGAACTCGAACTGGTGGATGAGGCGTGGGAATCGATCACCCCGACTGGCGCGGCGATTGCCCGCGAATTTGCGGAGTCGTTCGGCGTCATGCCGCGAATGGAAATCGAACGGATCGGCTACGGCATCGGAACGCGCGATCTGGAACAGCGACCTAACGTTCTCCGTGCCATTCTAGGCCAGGCGGCAGAAATCTCGCCTAACGATCTCGCGACCGACACAATCATCGAGATCGAAACCAATCTCGACGATCTCTCGCCAGAGCTGGCCGGCGCGGCGATGGAACGATTGCTCGAGCTCGGCGCGCTCGATGTCACGCTCGCACCCGTTCAGATGAAGAAGAACCGGCCCGGCGTGCATCTTTCCGTGCTGTGCGAGCCGACTCTCGAAGCGCAAATCGTGCATTTGCTCCTGACCGAAACGAGCGCCTTCGGCGTGCGCCGGAGCGAGAAGCGCCGCTACAAACTGGAGCGACGCTTTGAGAAGGTGGAGACGCCTTTTGGGGGAATCACGCTCAAGCTCGGCCTGCTCGACGGTGGCGTCGTCCAGGTCGCGCCCGAGTTCGAAAGTTGCCGTGCGGCAAGCGCGCGAACCGGTCAGCCTTTGCGGGTGGTTTACCAGGCGGCGCTGGCGGCCTACGTAAAGGCGTGAACGCGTTCGGGCCAACGGCAGGATCGAGTGGAGGTCAACCATGGACCATGCATTAATTATAAACTCCTTTGGCGCCTATTTCGCGATCATGAATCCCTTCATGGTCCTGCCCATCTTTCTGGCCTTGACCTCCGGTTTTCAGGTCTCAGAGCAGCGCAGGCTCGCAATCAAGGTGGCAATTTATTCGACGATCCTTTGTGCGATAATCCTGTTTACCGGACAGAAAATCATCAGCTTCTTCGGCGTCACGGTCGATCAATTCCGCATCGCCGGTGGTCTTGTCCTGGGACAAATTGCGTGGTCGATGTTAAACGGAAAGAACGTCGCCTCCCACCACGGTTCCCAGGCCGAACAGGATCACCTCGCGCAAATCGAGACGATGGCGTTTTATCCGCTCGCTTTTCCGATGATTGTCGGGCCTGGCACGATTGCAACGACCATCGTTTATACGGGGCAGGCCAAAGACGCGGCGGGGCTATTCGCGATCGGCGCGGTCATGCTGGCCATCCTCGCGATGCTCTTGGCCGTGCTTTACTTCGCGGCGTTCTTTGGCCGCGCACTCTCCGAGACGATGCGCACGATCATGACGCGGGTGATGGGGATGATCCTGCTCGCGATCGCGGTCGAAATGGCTACCGCGGGTCTGAAGTCGGTCTTGCCTGGGCTGGGTTGAACGATCTGCGCGACGCGATTTGTAGCACCTGCCCGAGAGGTGCGATCAACCTTGCCTTTGAAAGACACGCCGAAGCGTGGTCGTATTACGCGCGAGGAGTCCCCCAGGCTCGAAGCTTATTTGATTCTCATGACGAACGCTGATCAGACCCGAACGAACGATGGAGTCCGGGTTGTCGGGGAAGTTGATCCTGGGTTTGATGAGATATTGACCCCCGAGGCACTCGCTTTCGTGGCGAAATTGCACCGTACTTTTAACGCTCGGCGTTTGGATTGCTTGCGGCGGCGTGCGGAACGTCAGGCGGCGCTCGACAGGGGCGGCACGCTCGATTTCTTGCCGGAAACAAAGGATGTGCGCGAGAGCGATTGGACCTGCGCGCCGATTCCAAAGGATCTGCGCGATAGGCGGGTGGAGATCACAGGGCCGACCGATCGCAAGATGGTGATCAATGCGCTCAACTCGGGCGCGAGAATGTTCATGGCCGATTTCGAGGACGCGAACTCGCCGACCTGGGCCAACATGGTCGAGGGCCAGATCAACCTGCGCGATGCCGTTCGCCGCAACATCACCTTCACCAACCCGGACGGGAAGAAATACCAGCTCAAAGAGGAGGTCGCCGTCCTGCTCGTTAGGCCACGCGGCTGGCACCTGGTCGAGAAGCACGTCCTGGTCGACGGCCACCCGGTCTCCGGCGGGCTCTTCGATTTTGGCCTCTATTTTTTTCACAACGCCAAAG
>JBDTOL010000078.1:0-17524 GCA_039933235.1 Spartobacteria bacterium
TTACTCCGGAGACGTTGCTCGAACATGTGCGGGAAGCGGCCGCGCACTCGGCCGCCTTTGTCTTCCCGATTGTCGATGAGAAAGGCGTCCTGGTCGGGATCCTCGCGAAGAGCAACCTGCTCAAGCGCGCGGAGCGCCAGTTGATCCTGGTCGATCACAACGAGCTCTCCCAGGCAGTGAAGGGGGCTGATAAAGTGCGCATCGTCGAGATTCTCGACCACCACCGCATCGGCGGGGTTGCGACCGACTCGCCGATTCTTTTCTGGAACAACCCGGTCGGCTCGACGAGCACGATCGTCGCGCTCTGTTATCAACAGGCGGGCGTCCCGGTGCCGCCGCACATTGCCGGACTCCTTATGGCCGGCCTGATTTCCGACACGCTTAACCTCAACTCTCCCACGACCACGCCGGTCGATCGGCAGGTGCTGGGTCAGTTATCTGACATCACCGGGGTCGACCCGGCCCTGCTGGCCAAGGAAATCTTCTCCGTCGGCTCGCCGTTGCTCACGCTCACGCCGGAGCAGGTCATCACCGCGGATTGCAAAGACTACGACGAGGAAGGCGTGCGATTCACCGTCTCGCAGATCGAGGAGCTGAGCTTCTCGCACTTTCCTGAAAAACAGGAAGCGCTTCTCGCCGCCCTGGAGCAGCACACCCGGAGCAAGCGCCTCTTTTTCGCCGCGCTCCTCGTCACTGACATCAACACGCAAACCTCGCTCCTGCTCTGTTGCGGAGATCCCGGGTTCCTGCAGCGGATCGATTTCCCGGCGGTCGGCCCCCACATGTGGGAACTCGCCGGCGTCGTCTCGCGCAAGAAGCAGTTGCTACCGTATCTCCTGCAGAGCCTCGCCCAGGTCGGCGACGGGAATCAAGCGCGGACGGCATAGCTAAGCTCCGCCCCGTTCGTTTCCAGCCAGCGTTCCGGGACGACGTGTTTGGAGTTGCCATGTTGTCGACCTTCGACAAGAAAATGCTTGACTAGTGTAGAAGGACGACAATAAAGTCGTCGGGATGGAAAAAGTGCGGAATGAATTACTCCAGGGGACGCTCGATCTCCTGATCCTGAAAGCTCTCTCGACCACCTCCCTGCATGGCTGGGATATCGCGAAACGCATCGCGATCGTTTCCAATGATCGTCTCTCCCTGAAACAGGGCTCGCTCTACCCGGCCCTCCATCGCCTGGAGGGACGCGGCTGGATTGAGGCCGAGTGGGGCGTGTCGGACGCCGGACGGAGCGCGAAGTTTTATCGCATCACCCGCCGGGGCCGGAAGGAACTCGAGGCGGAGAAAGCACACTGGCTCTCCTTTGCCGAGGCGATGGAGAGTGTCCTCAAGATGGAGGAAACAGCGTGAGCGTTGAGCCGGCTTCGTACGGAGAACGATTCCGCTGGTTGCGCACCAGATGGAGTCGCCTTTTCCGTCGCGGCAAGGAAGAGGCCGCGCTCGATGTCGAGCTGCAGTTTCATCTCGATCAACTCACCGCCGAGTTCCGCGAAGAAGGTCTCTCGGAAAGCGACGCTCGCCTTGCGGCGCGACGGGAGTTTGGCGCCGAGTCCGCCGCTTACCGCGAAGAGATCCGCGATACGTGGCGTCCGCCGGAGCTTGCGGACTTTTGGCGCAGTTTGCGTTTCGCGGTCCGCTCGCTCGCGCGCAGTCCCGGCTTCACGGCTCTCGCCATTGTTACTCTCGCGCTTGGGATCGGGGCCAACACCGCGATGTTCAGCGCACTCAATTCGATCCTGCTCAAACCGCTGCCGTATCCCGAAAGCGGGCAGCTGGATCAGGTTTATCGCGCGACCGCGCAGGATCCGCGCGGGGACTTTTCCGCGGCCGATTATCTCGATTCAAAGCCGGAGATGGCCGGTTACGGCGAGATTGCCGCCTTCGCTTCCGGTGATGTGAGTCTAGCCGAGCCCGGACAGCCGGCGGAGTTTGCCGCGGCCGTTCGAGCATCGGCCAACCTCTTTTCCACGTTAGGCGTGCAACCCCAGCTCGGTCGCGATTTCCAGCCCGGCGAAGCGCGCCAGGGCAATGACCGGGTGCTCATCATCAGCAACCGCTGTTGGAAAAACCGCTTCGGCGGCGACGCTGACATCATCGGCCGTGTCGTGCGAGTCAACGGCGAGCCGCACGAAATCATTGGCGTCATGCCGGTCGCTTTCAATGACTGGCGCCACCTCGGCTGGGTTGATCTCTTTCGGCCGCTCGGCCTAACGAAAGAAGAAGCGGTTGACCGCAAGACGCAGTTTCTCCGGCTCGTCGGCCGGCGCGCGCCGGGCCGCACCCCGGCCGCGGCAGGAAGCATGATCAGCAGTTTCGGCGAGCGCTGCGCGGCCGATTTTCCCGCCGTGAACGCCGGGAGCACCTGGCGAACGGTCCCGCTGGAAGAAGATAAATTGGGTGACTCGCCCGGACCTGTTTTCACGATGCTGATCTGCCTCTCGGGCTTTGTCCTTCTCATCGCCTGCTCGAACCTGGCGAATCTGCTCCTCGCGCGCACGATGGCGCGGGCGCGAGAGTTTGCTGTACGCTCCGCGCTTGGCGCGTCGGGCCGGCAGCTGCTGCGTCCCTTGATTACCGAGTCGCTTCTGCTCGCCGCGGCGGGCGGGAGTTGCGCCATCCTTGTCGCAGTCTGGGGCACGGATTGGCTTTCCGCCGCCTCCACCGGCTCCAATGGTGAACAGGTCCCTATCGCGCTCGACCGGAGCGTGCTGGCCTGGGCGTGCGGCGTCTCGCTCGTCACGGCCTTTGCCTTCGGCATCGCTCCGGCCCTTTTCGCCCTGCGGCTGAACGTAAATGACACGCTCAAGAGCGGCGCGCGGGGCATGACGGGAAGTCGCGGCCATCAACGCTTCCGGAGCTTGCTCATCGGCGGCCAGTTCGCGCTCGCCATGATCCTGCTGACCGGTGCGGCGCTCTTCATTCGCGGTCTCGATGACCTGAATAATCGCCGTTCCGGATGGGAATCCGACCAGATGGTCACCGGCACCATTCTGTTGCCCGATGCGACCTATCCGGGACCAGAAGAAATCACCGCCTTTCAGCAGCTCGCGCTAGAACGTCTCCAGTCCTTGCCCGGTGTCGCATCCGCCAGCCTTTCCTATACCATGCCGTTTTTCGGTCTGACTGGACCTCGCAAATATCTGGTCGAAGGCCGGGCACCGCCCAAGGCCGGGGAAGAACCTGCGGCTGACTTCAACGGAGTTAGCCCGCGCTATTTCGAAACGGTCGGCACCCGCCTGATACAGGGGCGGGCCTTCAACGAGCATGACACCGCCGCCTCTCCCAAGGTTTTCATTATTAATCAAACGATGGCGCGCGCGTTGTTCGGCAACAAAAGTCCGATTGGGCGGCGAATCAGCCAAGCCGGCAGCGATACGCCCGATTGGGGGCAGGTGGTCGGCGTCGCCGCTGATGTGCGATCGATTTTCCCCGAGCCGCATCCGGTGACCTTCCAGCTCTACCAGCCGATGGCGCAGGAGCCCCGACCCTACAATGAAATCGCGGTGCGCACGGCCGGGGTCGCGCCCGCCACGCTGGTCGAAAGCATCCGCGGCGTGATGACCTCCCTCAATCCGGATCTGCCAGTGCGCAATCTCCAGCCCGCCGATCAGCGCATTGCGCGGCGCAATTATCAGCTCGGTGTGCTGAGCGGGATGCTCTCCGCTTTTGCCGTGCTCGGACTTGGCCTGGCCTCGTTAGGCATCTACGGCGTCATCGCCCGGACGACCGCCCAACGGAGCGGCGAGTTTGCCATTCGCATCGCGCTCGGGGCGCGGATTACAGATATCACGCAGCTCGTCCTCACCGCCGGCGTGAAGCTCGCCCTGATTGGTGCGGCGGTTGGTTTGCTCGGAGCTTATGGCGTGACCAGGCTCCTGGCGGCGCTCTTCCCGAACATGCATCTCAACGGCCCTCCCGTGTTGATCGGTGTTACTTTCCTCCTCGTCACCGTCGCTCTCGTCGCCTGTTATCTCCCGGCGCGACGCGCTGGTCGTATCAATCCCATCCAGGCGCTCCGCGCAGACTAACGAATCACGGCAGGGCACGTACACCGCGGAGGAGACGACATGAGTTCGATTAAAAGGAAAGCCCGAATCGCAGGAGTATTCTATCTCCTGCTCGCCGTCGTCGCTCCCTTGCGGCTCCTCTACATCCCCACACATCTGTTTGTCAATGGCGACGCGGGCGCGACCGCCGCCAACATCGCTGCGCACGAGACGCTTTTCCGTCTTGGCATCGTCGGTGATCTGTTTTGCGGGACGATCCTGATCTTCCTTGTGCTGGCGCTTTACCGGCTCTTTAAGGACGTCGATCGGGACCTCGCGGTATTGATGGTGATCGTGGGGGGCATTGTGCCAGCCGCGATCGACTACCTCAATGTGCTGAATGATGCGGCCGCCCTGCTGCTCGCGCGCGGCCCGGATTTCCTGAGCGTTTTCGATAAACCACAGCGTGATGCCCTCGCCATGCTCTTCCTTCGCCTGCATCACCAGGTCATCCTGGGCGCCGAAATCCTCTGGGGGCTGTGGCTCGTTCCCCTGGCGATAATGACGATTCGATCCGGTTTTCTCCCCCGATTCCTCGGCTACTGGCTGATCGTTAACGGCTTCGCCTATCTCGCCATGAGTTTCACCGGCCTCGTCCTGCCGCAACAAGAGGATGCGGTTTCCAACTTCGCTTTCCCGGCTCTCCTCGGTGAAATGGCGTTCATGCTCTGGCTCGTCATCAAGGGGGCAAAGAATCAAACCGTGGCGGTAGCAGCTACGTAGGAGCAGGCAGGAGCAGAGAGATATGCAGACTAACGAACTTAACGGGCCAGGAACAGCAAACGGAAGAATAGAGCCGGCGCAATATACCGCCGCCAGGGTCGTCGGTTTCCTCTATGTGGCGCAGATGGTCCTCGCGATTTTCGGCGACTCCTTCGTCCGCGGGCGAATGATCGTTCGGGGAGACGCAGCCCAGACTGCGGCGAATATCGTCGGTGCGGAACGCCTCTTTCGGTTCAGCCTTGCCACCGACCTGATCATTTACGCGACGGTGATTGTTCTGGTCTGGGGCCTATACGTTATCCTCAAGCCCGTTCGCCGGGATGTCGCCCTGCTCGCGGTCTTCCTGCGGCTGGTCGAGAACGCGATCCTGGCCAGCACCATCCTGGGAGCTTTTGGGGCCCTCGCGTTCCTGAGCGGTGCCGAGTACTTGCGCGCGTTTGACCAGAAACAACTGGAGGCGTTCGTCTCCGTGTCGCTCCGGGTCTATGGCGCCGGATTCAGCATCGGGTTCGTGTTTCTCGGGTTCGGTTCGGCTGTGTTCAGCTATCTCTGGTGGAAATCGCGTTACATCCCGTCTTTTATTGCGGTCTGGGGAATTTTCTCGTCTTTGCTGCTCTCGCTCGTTACGCTCGTTATTATCGTTATCCCCGGCCTGGGAGCCTCGCTTGGACTGACCTACATGATGCCGATGGGCCTCTATGAAGTGGGTCTGGGCTTGTGGTTGCTGATAAGAGGGCTAAAGGAGCCGTCTGCCTCCAGCCCTCGTCTTACATCTCGTTAGGCTTATGAAACTAAAACGCATCGCAAAATGGATTGCCGGGATCATCTCCCTCCTCCTGTTACTGATCTTCCTGACGATCTTCGTCGCCTACTGGAGATCGACCAATCAATGCCCGGAGAACGCCGCCGCGCCGGCCAAGCCGATGAAAGCGATTGTCTATTGCGACTTTGGGCCGCCCAACGTGCTTCGTTTGGTTGAGATCGAGAAGCCGGTCCCGAATGACAATCAGGTGCTGATCAAAGTGCGCGCGGCTTCGGTTAATCCCTACGACTGGCACTTCATGCGCGGCGTCCCGTACGTCATGCGGCTCGAGGCCGGATTGCGCAAACCGAAGGACATTCGACTCGGCGGCGACGTGGCCGGCCAGATAGAGGCGGTCGGAAAGAACGTCACGCAATTCAAACCGGGCGATGAAGTGTTCGGCCTATGCAGCGGCTCTTTTGCCGAGTATTGCCTCGGCCGTTCCAAGCTCGCCCTGAAACCGAGCAACATGAGCTACGAGCAGGCGGCTTCCGTTCCGGTGGCCGCCGTCACCGCGTTGCAGAGTTTGCGCGACAAAGGAAAACTTCAGCGGGGCCAGAAGGTCCTGATCAATGGCGCATCGGGCGGGGTGGGCACCTTCGCGGTCCAGATCGCGAAATCATTCGGCGCGAATGTGACCGGAGTGTGCAGCGGGCGAAACGTCGAGCTGGTCCGATCGCTCGGCGCAGATCAGGTGATCGACTACACGAAGGAAGATTTCAGCAAACGCCCCGAACGTTACGACTTGATCCTCGACTGCGTCGGCACCCAGCCCTTGTCCGGATTCAAGGACGTGCTCACGCCGAAAGGCACCTGCGTCCTGATCGGCGGCGGCGGGCCTGACGAAGGCCGCTGGGTCGGCGCGATGTCGCGCCCAATCAAAGCCCTCCTCATGGCGCCCTTCATCAGCCAGCAGATCGGCATGATGATTGCGGATGTGAACCGGGAAGACCTGAACGTCCTGCGCGATCTGATGCAGTCCGGGAAAGTGACGCCGGTCCTCGATCGACGTTACAAGTTGAATCAGGTTCCCGACGCCATCCGGTATCTGGAGAAAGGACACGCTCGCGGAAAAGTCGTGATCACTCCGGAATAATCGGACGCGCTGCCTCGCAGGATTGAGAGTCGGCGCTTCCCTTTACGTGCAAGAATCGGCTTGCCCCGCTCCGCGTAATTTTTTAAAAGCGAGGCGGGAGGAGGAATGATATGGCGGATGACCGAGATCCGGCGGCGCAACCAAGGTCCGTTGCCGATGTCCTAGCCGAGGAACTCGACGGGGCGCTTGGAAACGCCGAGACACAGCGACTGCCGCTCGCGGAGAAACAGGCGCGGCTCCGCGCGGTCTACGACCGTATTCACGAGGAGCAGCCGGAACGCTCCGCTCTTTGTCTCTCGGGCGGCGGGATTCGGAGCGCGATCTTCGGGCTGGGAATTCTGCAGGGCCTGGCCCAGGTCGATCTGCTGCGCAAATTTGATTATCTCTCGACCGTCTCGGGCGGGGGCTATGTCGGCGGCTGGTTGTCTGCCTGGATCAAGCACCACCAGAAAGGCGCGGAGGGCGTCGCGGATGAATTACGGCGCCGCTCCGATCTGACCCTCAACCCGGAGCCGGCGCCGATCCGGCACCTGCGCAAGTTCAGTAATTACCTTACGCCGAAGACTGGGTTTAACTCGGTCGATTCCTGGACGCTGATCGCGACCTACATTCGCAACGTTTTCCTGAACTGGCTTGTCCTCATCTCTTGGCTCGCCGCGGCCATGATGGTGCCGCGACTCTATCTCGCCGCGGTGACGCTGGCACCGAATTGGAGTGCGGTCGGCGAACCTGCAACCTACGCCGCGGTCATGCAGCGCTGGGATATTGCCATGGTGGCCCTCGTCGTGGCTGCCTTTGCGCTCATCGCGATCGCGATGGCCTATGCCATCATCGATGTCCCTTCTACCGGGAATGCGCGACTCTCGCAGAGCCGTTTCCTCAAATACCGCCAGCTTCCGTTGATTATCTCCACCCTCCTCCTGGCCGAGTGGTGGGCCCTCTTCCGCAATGTGCACGGCAAGGACCCGCTCCGCCCAGGGGTCCTGCTATTCCAATTTGTCGTCTTCTCCGTCGCGACGTATCTGACCGGTGGTTTTCTGGCGTCCCTGGTCTTGTGGTGGCGCCGGGGTAAACCGCGGAGCGGTCACGTCGCAGCTTCTCTTTCGCGCCTCGCGATAATCTTGCTCACGACCGCCTTGGGCGGGGTCTGCCTCTGGCTCTTCGCCATGCGCGTTTTCCTGAAGCCGGCCGACCAGGCGGTTAATTATGTTTGCTTCGCCCCGGCCCTGCTCCTCGCGGTCCTCCTCCTTGTGAATTTTCTCTTCACCGGCCTGGCCAGCTGGTTGTCGGAAGATCAGGACCGCGAATGGTGGGCGCGGTCGGCCGCATGGATCCTGATCTCGATCTGCGGATGGGTCGTGGTCAATGTGATCGTGCTTTGGGGTGCGCAGGTTATCACAACCACGCCGACGGACAAGCTAGCCGTTTTTCTCGGCGGTGTGCAGGCCAATCCCGTGGCCAAGGCGCTCCTCGGGACCTTTGGCGGGATGACCGGGCTCGTCGCCGCCTTGCTCGCTCTCCGTTCAAGATTTGGGGCAAAGCTCGGCATGGCCCACGGCGGGCGCTGGATCATGGTCCTGGTCGCGTTGGTTTTTTTCGTCCTCCTCTCCGTCGTGATCTCCTGGCTCCTGCTTTTCCTCGGGTCACAGCCTTGGACGGAGCGGCTGGCCGGCCTCATTCTGGGATCGCATTACGCGTATCAGAAGCAGCTCTTCGGCGTTTTCTTTCTCACCGCAGCCAGCCTGCTCTTCGGGATCGTAATGGGGTTCTTCATCAACGTGAACAAGTTCTCCCTTCACGCGATGTATCGCAGCCGGCTGATTCGCGCTTTCCTCGCCGCCTCACGCCCCGCGGAATCGCGCAAGCCGCATTTATTTACGGGGTTCGACCCGGACGACAATATGCCCCTGCATGATCTGCGGGCGGGCAAACCGTTCCACGTCATCAACGCCGCGCTCAATCTCGTAAAGGGCGAACAGCTCGCCTGGCAGGAGCGGAAGGCGGAATCCTTCACCATGAGCCGGCTACATTGCGGCACCTGGCATCTCGGTTATCGCCCCGCCGAAAAATACGGCGATGCCATCAGTCTCGGCACCGCGCTGACTATTTCCGGAGCCGCGGCCAGCCCCAACATGGGATATCACTCCTCGCCCATCGTTGGTTTTCTCATGACGCTCTTCAACGTCCGGCTCGGCTGGTGGCTCGGTAATCCCGGGCAGCCCGGCGCACACACCTGGGAACGGAATGGACCGCGCTATGCGGTCGGCCCTCTTTTCTCGGAGGCCATCGGCAACACGACCGACTGCTACAAATACGTCAATCTCTCCGATGGCGGGCACTTCGATAATCTCGGCCTTTACGAAATGGTGCTGCGCCGTTGCCGCTACATCATGGTGATCGATGTCGGCCAGGATTCGAAGTATGTTTTCGAGGATCTCGGCAATGCCATTCGAAAGATCCGGATCGATCTCGGCGTCCCGATCAACCTCAAAGTTGTGGCCCCGCAGAAGGAGTCGGAGGGCACGGTCAATCGCTGTGCTTACGGCACGATTCAATATTCTCTTGTCGATGAGGCGAAGGAGAACGGCGAGCTGGTCTACATCAAGCCGGTCATCGCGGGCGATGAGCCGCCCGATGTGTTTAACTACGCCGCTGCACACCCGGAGTTTCCGCATGAGCCGACGACCGACCAATGGTTCAGCGAGTCGCAGCTCGAGAGCTACCGCCTGCTTGGGGCGCACACGATGCAGGCGATCTGCGGCGACGAATGGGTCCCGGAGAGCCTTCCACTTTTCTTTGCCCGCGTGAAAGAAACGTTGCGCAAAGCGGAGCCGGATTCCGGTTAGAGGAGGAGCCGCCGCGATTTGCGATTTTTTTCTTGCCCGTCCCCGCGAGCCGGGAATAAAAATCTATCATGAGACCGCACGTGCTGGAGCGCGGTTCGATGGCGCGATTACTCTCCGCGACGGGGCGAGGGTGGGCGCTGCTGCTGCTTGTGTTAATCGCGACCGGTTGCCGTAAGGGGCCCGAAGACGAAGCGAAGCACGCCGGTCTCTCGCCTAACGACTTCCCTCAGGTGACGGCGGATATTTTCAAACCGATGGACGGCGGCATCGCGCTCGCGCCTGACGAGATCACGGGGCGCAACACCTGGAACCTCTGGAGCGGCGGGAACGAGCGCTTCTGGAATCACGTTGCGCAGGACAGCTTCGGCCTGATGGATCTGCTCAAGATGCTCGACAACCGCAAGTATGCGCGCGGCGAGCGCTTCAAGACGCTCGGGCTGGTCAACGAACCGGGCTTCCAAGCCGCGACCAAACCGAATGAATACGGTCTCTGGCTCGACGAGCAGATCCAGCCCGAACCGGCCGGGATCGATCACAAAGTGTACGGCAAACCTTCCGGTGTGCTTGGTTTCCGGCTTTTCCCCAACCCGGAGTTTGACGACGCGGCGCGCCAGAAGTGGGACGGCGCCCGCTTCATGAACGACCCCGCTTATTACAGCAATAATAACCTCATCAGGCCCTATCGCGTCGGCGTCTCCTGCGGCGCCTGTCACATCGCTCCGCATCCTTCGAACCCGCCGGCCGATCCGGAGAATCCACGCTGGGAAAACCTCGCCTCAGCGATTGGCAATCAATACATCAGGGAAGGCAAAGTCTTCGCGCCTAACGTGCAAAAAGGCGGCTTCTTTTACGAGGAGCTGGCTGCCCAACCGCCCGGCACCTCCGACACTTCACGGATCGCGACCGACCACATAAACAATCCAAACGCGATCAACCCCATCTTCCTCCTCGCCGAGCGCGAGCGGATCGCGACGCAGGAAAAGATGGCGGGCGGCTCCCTCGCTTTGCCCGGCGAAAAGGAGGAGATGGCCGTTCCGCACATCCTCAAGGACGGCGCGGATTCGATCGGCGTCCCGGGCGCGACAATCCGCGTCTATGTCAACATCGGGATGTTCTCGGAATACTGGCTCACGCGCCATAACCGGCTCATCGGCCTGGCGAACCAGAAGCCGTTCGAAATTTCCTACGCGCGCGATCATTCGGTTTTCTGGCGCGCTACGGAAGACCGCCTCGCCAATGTCGCGGCCTTCTTTCGCCGCCTGCAGCCATTCCATCTTGCCGATGCGCCGGGCGGGGCGGCCTTGATCTCGACCGACCAGGCCGTGCTGGATCGCGGGCGGCAGGTCTTCGCCAATAGCTGCGCCTATTGCCACTCGAGCAAGCAACCGCCCGCCGGAATAGATCCTGAATCGGGCGATGGCAAGGCCTGGTTTCGGGCCGCGGTCATGCAGCCGGATTTTCTGGAGAATAATTTTCTCTCCAACGACAAGCGTTATCCCATCTCGAAAATCCGGACGAATTCCGCGCGCGCCCTCGGGACCAACGCGATGGACGGTCATATCTGGGACAATTTTTCCTCTCAAACTTACAAGGAGCTGCCGTTGCCCGATGAGATGGAGCTCTACAACCCGTTTGACGAAACGCAGCCCATCAAGTTCCAGCCGCGATCGAAAAAGACCGGCCCCGGCTTTTATCGTGTGCCTTCACTGGTCAGTCTTTGGAGCTCGGCTCCTTTCCTGCATAACAACGCGCTCGGAAACTTTACCAGCGACCCTTCGGTCGCGGGTCGGCTGGAGGCTTACAACGATGCGGCCGAGAAACTGCTCTGGCCGGAGAAACGCCTCGGGAAAGCTTCGATCTGGCGCACCCAGAACGAGTGCTACCTCCATCTCCGCAAGGAATTCGTTCCCAAACCGCTCCAGTCCCTGGCAGACACGGACGGTTACGTAAAGATCGGCCCAATTCCCAAGGGAACACCGGTCAATCTGCTCGCCAACCTCGAGCCCGACTTCGGGCAGCTGGCCGCGTTGAAGTTAAAGCTGACCAAAGCTCTCTTCGCCATTCACGCCCGCAAGCTTCCGCCGGAGGAGGCCCGCGCCGAGCTGGTTAAGGCCGTGCCGCAACTGCTCGCCGCGAACAAGTGCCCCGATTTCATCGAGGATGAAGGCCATTATTTCGGAACCGATCTGCCCGACGAGGATAAACGGGCGCTAACTGAATACATGAAGACTTTCTGATGGACCGACACCCAATCGCATTTTGTCAGCCCGATCCGGCGAAGCGCGGAAAGGGACCTCGCAGTTGCAATCCCCGCGTGCTCACGATGAGAAACTTCAATTCCAGGTGCGAGGTCCTTTGCCGTCTACGCGGCTCACGATGACAAAGCTTGGATGAAATGACTAACCCCTGAAGAAAGGAAACCGAATGACTGTTCGTGAAATGATGAAGATGTCACAGGCCGAGCTGGACGATTTGTTCAGTAAAAGTCCGGCAGGCGAGATCCCGCAAGGTGAAGCCAAAGGCACCGCGATTGTCGCGCCGGGCACGACCTACAGCGAGAATATTGCGTCCTTTGTCAATCACTTCGCATGGCAGGGCAAAGTTTTCGATCCGGCGAAGGGCGTGTTGCGGAACAAGATCACTTCCTTCGGGCTGAACGCGATCATCGCAAAAGTCTACAAGGCTGAAAGCTGGCTCGACGGCAAAGAATGCATCGTGCTCGATTACTCCGAGACGTCGCTCCTAGCCCATTGGATCCGCGATGAGATTCGCGAAGTCGCGCCGCGCACCTATCTCGGCAAGGTCTACTGGAGCAAGAAGCGGTTGATCGACTTCGCGCTCGAGTTTCCGGAAACCACCTGACGAGAGCTGGGGCCATGGCGGACGTCTCCGAAGCCACTCCGAACCAGTCGCGGGCGGTTAACTCTAATGCCAGCCGGCGAATGCCCCAGGCCGACACAGGCTCCCTGTTTCGCAATGGCCTGAGCGATTTCCTGACCGAACTCCTGCACCTGGAACGTCGGATCGATCCCTGGTTCCGCCCCGCCTTCGACGCTTTTCTGCGTGATCCGCTGACTCGTTTCACGACCGACCTGATCAACCGGAAACGGCCTAACGAAGGCCTCAGGATCGCGGAGGAGAAACTCCTTCCCGACGAGGAGGCGTATCTCGACTCGATTATCGACACTTTCGCGCAACAGATGCGCAAGCTCTGGAAACCGGGCGGGATGGAACGCGGCGGTAACACCAAGACGCACGGGATCGTGCGCGGAGAATTCATCATTCACGACAACCTTCCAGAACATTTCCGCCGCGGCATCTACGCGGAGCAGAAGACCTATCGCGCCTGGGTGCGCTTCTCCGGCCCCGGACCTTACATCACCCCCGACATCGACGACGTCGGCTTCATGAGCATCAGCATCAAGCTCCTGGGCGTGTCCGGCCCCAAGCTGATGGAGGAGGAAAAGTCGACCCTCGATATGTTTGGCGTTTCCACCCCGACATTTGTCACGCCCGACACGAAGGCGAATGCGCAGCTCCAGATCGAGAGCCTGAAGAACGCGCAAATCTTTTATTTCCTGAACTTCCACCGGCCGCACGTGCTCGACCTCATCATGCAATCGCTCTGGATCAAGACCCAGAGCAGCCCTTTCGAGGCTCCTTATTTCAGCTGTGTTCCTTATTTGTTAGGTGAAGGCCAGGCGATGCAGTATTCGGTCTGGCCGATATCGAAGCGCCGCACGCCCATCCCGCGGCTCCCCTTGCGGCCGCCGGACGACTATCTGCGCGACGCGATGGTGGCGACGCTGGCGGAGGGCGATGTCGGGCTCGACTTCCGCGTCCAGCTCCAGACCGATCCCCACCTTATGCCGATCGAGAACAACGCCGTCCTGTGGCCGGAGGAATTGTCACCGCGCGTTTCCGTCGCCACCTTGCGCATGCCAAAGCAGAAGTTCGATTCGCACGCGCAACTGGAGTTCGCGAAAAAGCTCTCTTACAACCCGTGGCACACCATCGCAGAGCATCGTCCCCTTGGTAATCAAAGCCGCGCCCGCCGCCGCATGTATGAGACGCTTTCCAAGCTGCGTCATTCCGAAAACGCCGTCCCGCACTACGAACCGACCGGAGACGAGGTCTTCGAGTGACGCACGATGACTCCGCAATCGAGCTTCATGGTGCTGGCGCCGATCGAGCCGTCGCGTGAAGCGGAGCTGCGGGCGCTGCTCGATTCGATGAACGAAGCGCCCGGCCGGGTCGACCCTAACAATTCGCTCATCCCTTTCGCGCAATTCGATCGTCTCCATTTCTCCCGTCTGGTCATTCTGGACGATCAAACCACCGGCGACGTGCGGGTCTACGACATGGAGCCGCAGTCTTACCCGCTCTATCTCGCGTTTCTCGGTGACATCGATGGCGATGCGCAGTCCTTCCTCGAAGAGCTGGCTTATCGCGCTGGGGATGGGCTGCGCGCGCTCTTTTCCTGCTGCGAAGATTTCGAGCCTGCAACCGATCTCGTAAAGTGGATGCGAAAGTGCGAGACACCACCGATCGCGAACTACGTGAACTGGCAAGGCCGCACCGTTCTTCGCGCTCAGGAAGAAGCGAAACTCTATGACGCGGTCCAAGGCTATCTGGAGTGTAACGCGGCCGTGCTCGCCGATCTTCCGGCGCGCGAGGTGCACAGGCGATTGCATCGCTTTGTCCAGACCGAGAAGGCCGCCGGACGATTGACCCTGCTGCGGGAAGAGGAGACGCCGTTTGATTGGTCCGTCAGGAACGTGCTCCACCTTGTCGGAATGCCCTTGATCTTCCTCCTCGCTTTGCCGTTGCTCATCGTTCTTGCTCCTTTTTACCTCTTCCGGCTCCGGCGGCTTGAGATGACCGATCCCGAGCTTTGCGCCCGGGTCGGCCAGGCTCACTCCGATGGTCTGGCTGCGGCCGAGGATCATCTCGTGACGAATCAGTTCACCGCCATGGGCAGCTTGAAACCTGGGCTCGTTAGGCTGTTGACCACGATCGGCATTCTCTCGACCGTCAACTGGGGCGCGCGCCATCTCTTCACCCGCGGACGACTTGCCCGGATTCGCACCATCCATTTCGCGCGCTGGGTCTTTCTCGATCGCCGCCAGCGGATGGTCTTTTTCAGCAACTACGATGGCACGGTCGAGAGTTACATGGACGACTTCATCAACAAGACCGGGTTCGGCCTTAACACGGTCTTCAGCAACGGCATTGGCTATCCGCGCACGAACTGGCTCGCGCTCGACGGCTGCCAGGACGAACGCAAATACAAGGACTTCCTCCGCCGCCACACACTCCCCAGCCAGATTTGGTACAAGGCCTATCCGGGATTGACCGCGATCGACATGGAACGGAACAGCCGCATCCGGCAAGGGTTGGAATCCGCTTCCCTCAGCGAAGAGGCAGCCCGGGAATGGATCGCTCTGCTATGAAACATTCCGAAGTCGATTACGGCGACGTGCAGGGTTTGGTCCGGTTCGGTTACGGGAAGATGGTGGAGGCGTCCTATGCGCTCCTCCGGGTCAGAAATCCCGCCGCCGCGCGGGCCTGGTTGCGGGCGGCATCGGTCAGCAGCGGGGTCGCGATGGATCCGCCACCGACCACCGCTCTGCAGATTGCCTTTACCGCCTACGGTCTCGCCCAGATTGGCGTTCCCGAATCCGTCATCGCGGGGTTTTCTCCAGAATTTTTGACCGGCATGACGGAGGAGAGTCGCACCCGGCGACTTGGGGATGTAGACCGGAACGCTCCGTCCCAATGGAGTTGGGGCTGCGGCGACACCGTGCCGCACCTCCTCGTGATGTTTTTTGCCGAGCCGGGCGGTCTCACCGGTTTCATCCAGAGCTGCACCGGGCAGGCCTGGAGCGACGCCTTCGAGGAGATGCGCTGGCTAAAAACCGCCGATCTTGACGGGGTCGAGCCCTTCGGCTTCACCGACGGCATCAGCCAGCCGCAGATCGACTGGGACCGCCAACGCGACCCGACGAAGCCTCAGATTGATTACAGCAACATCGTGGCGCTGGGCGAGTTCCTGCTCGGTTATCCTAACGAATACAATAAATACACCGACCGGCCGCTCCTCGAACCTGACGTTACCAGCGCAGACCTCCTTCCGGCGGAAGACGCGCCGGACAAGAAAGATCTGGCGCGCAACGGCACCTATCTCGTGCTGCGCGATTTGGCGCAGGACGTGCGGGGCTTTTGGCAGTTCGTCAGGCAGGCGACGCCGGACGACGCCGCGGCCGGAGAAAAGCTGGCGGCGGCGATGGTCGGCCGGACCCGGGCGGGCGATCCGCTCGTGCCCATCCAGGAAGAACCAATTCCGGGTATCGGCTCGAAACCGGATGAGGCGCGGCAAAACCGCTTCACCTACGACTCGGATCCGACGGGCAGCGCCTGCCCTTTCGGTGCGCACGTTCGGCGTTCCAATCCGCGCAACCCTGATTTCCCCGGGCGCCCCGCGAGCCTGCTCAAGCGGCTCATCACCATGCTCGGGTTTGGTCCGAAGGCGTTTCGCGATGACCTGATGTCGCCCGTCCGGTTCCACCGCATTCTGCGGCGCGGTCGGGAGTATGGGCCGGAACTTTTACCGGAGCACGCCTTGGAACCGGCTCCGCCTAACGAACCGGCGCGCGGCCTCCACTTCATTTGTCTGAACGCCAACATTTCGCGCCAGTTCGAGTTCCTCCAGAATGCCTGGATCGTGAACACGAAGTTTTCTGGGATGACCGGCGAGAGCGATCCGCTCCTCGGGACTCGCACGGAGGTTCCCGCCTGCCCGGTAACGGCGGACTTCAATCTGCCGCGCGACGGCCGCGTGCGAACCCGGGTCTCCGGGTTGCCCCAGTTCGTCACGGTGCGGGGCGGCGCCTATTTCTTTCTCCCGAGCCTGCGCGCGCTGCGCTACTTCGCGGCGGAGCGTAGCTAATAATTTGCCTTGGGCCGCCAAGACCCTTGCAGTCTGGCATGGGTAAAGCTTAGGATTGGATCTCGATGATCCAGGCGAATTGTCGGGCGCGGTTTACGGCGGCTGATTTTCAATTCATCGTGCGCACGCTGGCCCGATCGCCTAACGATCAGGTTTCGCTGGTCGACCTGCTGAGCGACGCGGAAACGCGCGACGCTGTGCTCGATCATCCGCGATTGGTCGAAGCGATTCTGAACCACGCCGGGCACCTCTCCATCTCCTCCTCCTTCTACTTCTACGTCCTCGCCCGGCACGTCCTGAAACGGGCCGAGATCACCGACCGCAAGCTCTCTGATTACATCGGCTCGCTCCTCGAGACTTTCTCGCGCTCGAATGGACTGCGTCCGCCGAACGGCGAGGAAGATTCGGGGCGACAATATCTTTCGGATATGTTGCTCGCGCTGACCCGCGCGACCGCCGAGCAAAGTTTCCTTCTTCGCGCGCACGTCGGGAATTACTCGCTTTTCGTGAGCGGAATTTTTCACGAGAACGCGCAACACCGCAGCCGCCGTGGTGCGCCTGACCTCGAGTTTTACGAGAAGATCGGCCGCACGAATTTTCAGCTAGTCGCCTCCCACTCAACCGCGCGCCGCTGCGAACTGAAGGATGTTTACGAGGAGTTGGCCGATCGTTTTCATGAGGTGCGGCTCGCCCTTAATCGCCTCTCCGACGAATTGCTCAATCTCGACGACGACCACCGGACTTCGTTGCTGCTTTGAACGAAACGCTCTTCAGCCAGATCCAGCGCCTTTTCGAGCGCACTTATGCGCAGGTCGGTATCAACCTGGAGGATTGCCTGATCGACCAGCGGCGCTGCCGGCAGCTGACCAAGCTGGCGGGGGCCTCCGCGGCGGAACTGAGCGAACTGGCGCGGACTTTCCTGCGCACGGTCGATGGCCAGCTCCATGTCGGCATCTATTATTCGCGCTGGCTGATCGAACAACTCGAGCAGCACGACCCGCGCGCCGGCCTAACGAATCGCAATATTCGTTCGTTGATCATGTTTGTGGAGGAGATCAA
>JBDTOL010000079.1:0-16611 GCA_039933235.1 Spartobacteria bacterium
CCCAAGCGCGGTCTGAGTCGTGCCCGGCCATGCTTTCATGTAGGCCAGCTTAGGGGGCTGCGCAAAAAAGTTTTACGAGGAAAGGTCTCCGCCTCCCAGCGCCGGGACGTCCTTTTGACCGCTGCGGTTGCGCCCTTAGACTGCACAGCATGAGCTCGACCGAGGAGGAAGATGAACAATTCTATCGTGATACCGAAGCGATCGCAGTCCCCAAAATCGATGACCACCAACTCTCCCTCCTCGAGCCGTTAGGCGAGCGACGGATTCTCGAGCAGATGACGCCGTCAGGTCTGCCACCGGCGCCGACTGCTTATTGCGCGACGACGACGGGGTTTTCCGACCGCTTGGTTTGCAAACGCAACTGGCCGCACGCCGCTGCGATATCGTGGCCTTTCTCGCGGCGCAGAGTGGCGACAGCCCCGTGCTCGCGGAGGATGCGCAGGAACGCTTCCTGGCGGTTGCGCGACGGCCGCGACCAATCGAGGCTCTCGACCGTGTTGTAAGGGATGAGGTTGACCTTGGCCAACAAACGCAGCGCATGCTGCGCAAGCTTGTGCGCCTGAGCGTCACTGTCATTCACCCCGGCGATCAGGATGTATTCAAACATCAGTCTCTTCTTCTGCGCGACGTAGTAGTCGCAAGCCTCCAGCAGAACCGCGAGCGGATATTTGCGGTTAACCGGCATGATCCGGTCGCGCACCTCGTCGGTCGCGCCGTGGAACGAGATGGCGAGCCGAAACTGGGTCGGTTCCATCGCCAGTTTGCGGATTTGGGGCGCCAGACCGCTGGTTGAAATCGTGATGTGCCGTGCGCCGATCTCAAGGCCCCAGGGCGCGTTGATGATGCGGATGGCGCGCAGAAGATTCGTTAGGTTGGCGAGCGGTTCGCCCATCCCCATGAAGACGATGTTGTCGATCTTCTCTCCGCTCTCCGCCTCGACTGCGAGCAATTGATCGACGATCTCGTTGGCCTCGAGATTGCGCGAGAATCCGTCCAGGCCGCTCGCGCAGAACTTGCAACCATAGGCGCAGCCGACCTGGGTCGAGACGCAAATGGTCCGGCGATCCGAGGTCTCGCCGTAGAGAGCCGGCGAAGCGGGAATGAGAACAGATTCGATGAGATTGCCGTCGGCGAGGCGAAAGAGAAACTTCCGCGTCGTATCCTTCGATCCGAGCACGCGCACAACCTCCGGTTTGGGGAAAGAAAACTCGGCCGCGAGCTGCGCCCGGGTCGCGGCCGGGAGATCGGTCATGGCATCAAAACTGGCAACGCGCTTCTTGTAGAGCCAATCGGTGATCTGTTTCGCGCGGTAGGCGGGCGCGCCCTGCGTCGCGAGATGCTGGCCCAGCTCGTCGAGGGTGAGTGATTTAATCGATGGCTTGGGCACGAGAGAACTTCGCTCTCTCGCCGCGAAATACAAAAGCGGCGTGCGTGCTCGCTCCGCCTGTCATCCCGATCCGGCGAAGCGCGGAGAGGAACCTCGCAGCTGCATAGGCGTTTCATCACGGCGAGGGACCGTGGATTGCAGTTGCGAGGTCCCTCTCCGTCCTTGCGGCGGTTCGGGATGACAATTCCTGGTGGACGAGCGCGAGCAAGCCTACTTGCTTGCCACCAAGATACCGTCAGGCTGCTCCTTCGTATCGGGTTGATCGAGCTCGATCGTGTAGCCGGCAGCCTCCAGAATCTCCCGGCATTCCTTGTGCAAAGTCAGGCCGATGGCACGGCCGTGAGTGCCGATGAGGAAGGTCTTTACCGCTCCTCTTTTCATGCTGTCGGCCGCGCCTTTGAGCACTTCTACTTCCAGGCCCTGCACATCCATCTGCAGGAGATCGATCGGCCGGGCGATCCGCCGCGCCAAGGTGTCCAGAGTAATGGTCGCGATCGTGAGGGCGGGAGTCTTTGCCTTGCGCAGGCCCACGCTCTCGAGCAGGCGCTTCCAGCGCGCGCTGAGCGACAGTTTTTGCTTCGCTCCGATGGGGGCGAGCCGGCTGCCGTAGCCGCGATCCATGAAAGTCTCGCTTCCTTCCGACGAGGTCAGACCCTCGGGATGGATCACAAATTCCTGATTCGTTAGGCCGTTCAGCGCGAGGTTCTCGCGCAGAAGCTCGCGATGGCGCTCGAGTGGCTCGACGCCGTGAATGGTGAGCGACGGGCTCAGCTTGCGCGCAAGAATGAGGTAATAGCCGATGGCCGCACCCACATCGACGTAACAACCGTCCGGCGGGAGCCGCCGGATGAGGTCAACGAAAATTTCCTCCTCCTCGGCTTCGTGGACGTTGCGTTTGCGGTAGCGTTCGCGCTGCTCCTCAATCAGCTGGTCTTCGAAGACACGAACGCCGTTCTCGAAAGTGTGGATAACGCGCTCCATGGCCGACGCGATGTTACGACGCGCTGCGGGCTCTTCACAAGCAGAGAGGTCGCTCGAGTCCGCCGGGGGAACCCTGCCTAACGAGCTACATGCACTCGCCAGATCGTGCCGTGCGCGTCTTCGCTGAAGAGCAGACTGCCATCCTGGGCGACGGTCACGCCGACTGGACGGCCCCAGACGTTTCCTTCCGGCGTGACGAACCCGGTCACAAAATCCTCGTAGACGCCGCTCGCCTTGCCCTGCTCGAGCGGCACGCGCACGATCTTGTAGCCGGTGCGCTGGCTGCGGTTCCACGAACCGTGAAAAGCGGCAAAAATATCGCCCCGATATTCTTCCGGAAATTGTTTCCCGTCATAGAAGCAGAGGTTGAGGGAGGCTGAGTGCGCCTGCACCAGCACATCGGGCACGATGACCTTGCTGGCCAGCTCCGGATGTTTTCCTTTGTGCCGCGGATCCTGATGGTCGCCGAGATAATACCAGGGCCAGCCATAGAAGCTGCCCGGCTTGACGCGACTGATGTAGTCCGGCACCAGGTTGTCCCCGAGCGCATCGCGCTCGTTCGTGCTCATCCAGAGCTCGTCGCTGCCCGGGCGCAGCGCGATCCCGACCGCGTTGCGGATGCCCCAGGCGTAGACCTTCTGCCCGGTGCCATCGGGGTTGAACTCGAAGATGCGCGCGCGCTCCGCTTCGGCTGGCCCGTCGGAGACATTGGAAAGCGAACCGATCGAGACATACATCTTCTTCCCATCCGGCGAGAAGACCAGGTCGCGCGTCCAGTGCCCGCCGCCCTGGAGCAGACCACCGGGCGAGAGATGCGCGCCCAGCTTTTCGGCCGGTCCCCGCGCCTTTAGATCTCCATTGCGGTAGGGAAAACGGATCACCCCATCAGTATTCGCGACGTAGAGGTAGCGCGGCTCGGGACCCGGCGGATAAAAGGCGAGGCCAAACGGTTTGTTCAGCCCCGTCTCGGTGAAGACCTCGGTGAGGTCCGGGGCACCGTCGCCATCCTTGTCGCGCACGACCTTGATCTGGTTGGCCCGGCTCTCGCTGACGAAAATGTCGCCGTTAGGTGCGGTGCGGAGGACGCGGGGATCGCGAAACCCTTCGGCGTAAAGCTCGACCTTGAAACCAGCGGGAACGTGCAGCTCCGCGCCTAGCGGGCGGGCGACGATCTTTGGCCCGTTGCTGGCGGAGCGGGTGGCGTTAGGCGGCGGGAGATCGGCGACCGTGATCTTGCGTCGCACTCCAGGCGCATCTTCCTTCCAATCGCCCATCGCAGCCTGGCCAGTGAGCAGTTTGTGGCCCGATTCCCCGGCCGCGAAGGCGCATATTGCAGCCGAGCTGACCGCCAGAACGAGAAAGTGCCGGATCCAACGCACCAGGCGAATCCGTGCCTAACGGAAGATGACCGAGTTCTTCTCTTTCGCCTTCGCCAGTTGCTGCTGCGATTTGCGCTGGTTGATGACGAAGGTGTTGTTGTTCCCGAGCTTCGCCCAGGGACCAGGCGGCACCTCGCTAAACTCGACAAACTTCCAGTCCGTTACGTCCGTATCCTGCATTCCAAGATAGTCGCGCACCGCGGGCGAGACATCGAGCCCGGCGCCCCGGTTGAGGTTCGGTTTGGGTCGTTCGTTGCCAAAGACATATTCCCAATGATCGGTCCGGAAAGGGCCCGCGTCCTCCCACTGCGCGTAGACCGTGCGGTTGCCCTTGCGAATCGCAACCCAGCGGCCTTTGCAAACGGAAACGGCCGGGCCGCGATAGGCTTCCTTGAACCAGGGCACGACCTTGGGTGCCTCCGGCCGGTGCCCTTCGCGCGCCTTGTCGTTGTAGGGCAGCGCGCAGTAAAACGGATTCTGTCGCGGGGTAAAATTTACCGGCGTGTAATTCTCCCGACGCGAAGGCCGGGGATCGTCGTACCCGCCGTAATTTTTCGCCCAGGCCGCATCCCAACTGCTGGCGTGGTTTGGCACGGGATTGTTCGCGGTCGGGGTCTCGCCAATCCAAAAAACGGTTGTGACGATGCTCTTTTTCCATGGGAAACGGGCCTCGCCCTTCTTGAAGTTGATGAAATTTGTCGGCGGCGGCGTGTAGCCGATCGGGTCGACCTTGAGCAGCACATCCTCGTTCAAACGATTATGCTTATTGGTGACCTGCACCTTTTTCGTCGCCGCCTGGGCCGGCGCGGTGGGCGCAAAGCAGGCCGAGATCGATGACAAGAGAACAGCAATAGTATTTGTAAAAGTTCCTGGTTTCATTCGCAGACAAAAGCTTCAGCACTGGACTGAAGGAGAAAGCGCATAATTAAGATTCGGTCAGCCGACCGGAAATGCGCGTTAGTGAAGTCCCGGACAGTAGCACGCGAAGCACGCAGATCAACCCATCCTAGCCGACAAATTTGCCCGGATTGAGGATGTCCAGCGGATCGAGGGTTTGCTTCAATCGCGCGTGTAAGGAGCGAGCGACTTGGCTCGTCGCCTCGGGCCACCAGCGTTTCTTGGCCAGTCCGATTCCATGTTCGCCCGTAATCACGCCGCCCCAGGCAAGGACCTGCGCAAAGAGCTCATCGAGAGCCTGTTCGACACGGTCGCGGACCGCTTCATCCTCGTAGTTCGCGGCCATGATATTGACGTGCACATTGCCGTCCCCGGCATGACCGAACGTGGCCACCGGGAAGCCGTGGCGCGCCTGTAGTTGGCCGGCAAACTCGACCAGATCGACTAGCCGGCTCCTTGGCACCACGATGTCCTGGTTCAGCTTCGTGAGGCCCGTGGCACGTAGCGAATTGCTGAACTCGCGCCGAAGCGCCCACAGTTTCTCCGAGCCTTCCTCCGTCGTCGCCACGGTGAGCGAACTCGGCTGTCGCCCCGCGATCAATTTTTCGAGGGCCGCGGCTTCCGTGCGCACGGTTTCCTCGCGTCCGTCGACGTCGACGAGCAGGTGCGCGTTGCCATCCGGAATGACGCCTTTGCCTCGATCACGCCGGGCGGCCTCGAGGGTAAATTGGTCGGCGATCTCGAGCGAGGCCGGGAGAAACCCGGCCGCAAAAATCGCCTGCACCGTCGCGGCTGCCTCCGACATCGTCCCAAAGGAAGCTGAGAGTGTGGCTCGCGCCGGCGGCAACGGCAGCAGACGGACGGTGATCTCGGTTACCACACCCAGCAGTCCCTCGGATCCAACGAAAAGCCCGATCAGGTCGAAACCGGTCTTGTTCTTATGCACACGCCCGCCGGTGCGCAGGACCTGGCCGTCCGCCAGCACTACTTCCAGCCCGACGATGTAGTGGCGGGTGACACCGTACTTGAGACAGCGCGGGCCGCCGGCGTTGGTCGCGACGTTCCCGCCGATGGTGCAATCGTGCAGGCTGGCCGGGTCGGGCGGATAGAAAAGCTTCTGCGCGCGCGCCGCGGCCTGGAGCTCGCCGGTGATCACCCCCGGCTCCACGATCGCGACCGCATCGTCAAAGCTGATCTCCCTGATGCGATTCATGTGCGCGAAGGAAAGTGCGATCCCGCCGCGCATCGGCACGCACCCTCCGACGTAACCAAAACCGGCGCCCCGGGCCGTCACCGGCACCTGATTTTTGGAAGCAAGACGCAGAAGACAGCTGACTTGCTCGGTCGTCTGCGCGAACACCACAACTTCGGGGGCGTGATGGGCAAACCACTTGTCACCACTGTGTGCGCTGAGGGTCGGTTCATCCGCCGCCACCACCTCGTCGCCCAGAAGCGCGCGGAGATCGTCGGCCAGATTCATCGATCCACCATAGCCGGTGGTTCGATCACTTCCACACGGGTCCCGATTTCGGCGGCGTCGAAGAAGTGTTTGGCCATTCTCATCGGCATGCGGATACAGCCGTGCGACGCGCGGTAGCGCGGGACGAAGCCCGCGTGCATGCCGTAGCCACCGGTAAAACGGAGAAAATAGGGCATCGGCGCACCGACAAACCGGGCGCCCCGGGGCAGCGGGTCGCGCCCGACATCTGCATCGCGGCGCAGCACCGCGCCTGAACGCGTTACATATTGACCATACTGGCTGGAAACGTGGTCCGCGTCCTTTTGAATGACGCGATATTTCCCGGGCGGTGTCTCAAAATCGCGGCGCCCGGAAGAAATATTGGTGCGGCCGATGAACGTTGCGCCGCGGTAAAAGAACGCCTGCTGGGTGGTGAGATTGATCACGATCCTCCCCGGCCCTTCCGCGGCGGGGTCATCGTCCCAGGAAGCGAAGACAGGATGAAGCGAGGCCGCGCGCGTCTGTGCGGCCACGGAGCGATGGGGGTGAACGCCGATGTCGTTAGGCAACTCCGTGCAAGAGGTGGAAAAAATCGCCCCAAGGAAAGCGAGTAAGAGGCAGGCACGCGGCAACGGGGGAAGCCTCATCCGGCCGATTGTAATAGGGCTCAACCCGCAATACAACGGCTCGGCTGCGCAGAAGGATCTGTTGGTCTCGTCTCTTATTGCTGCTTCACTATTTCATGATTGTGCCTTGTCCTTCTTCGCCAAACTGCGTCTCGACCGAGGCGCAGGATAAAACTCATGCCGTGGAGCCATTTCTCGTGCTGGCCAGTCGGGATGATCTTTGGGCTCAGGTGCGTGAGATTCTCTTGTCGCTGCCGCGCACCTCTCTGGCCGAGGAAAACCCGAACTATCTCCACGCCGAATGCCGCAGCGCCAAGCTGGGCTTCATCGATGATCTGGAACTACAACTACGCTCCGAGCAGGGAAAGGTTGTAGTCCGCTCGGCTGCGCGCAGCGGTTACTATGACTTCGGCGTCAACCGGAGGCGGGTCGAACAACTCCGCCAACTCCTACAGGTTCGCGGGCTAATCAGGTAGCATCGAAGGAAGACGGGCTCTACGTCCGAAAGGGTCAGGGGTTCATCCTGCAGGGGCCTCCGGTGGCGGCCGAATCGTGTATCCGACATACCGGTGCGTCTGGATCAGAGGGACGGCGAAGCCGCTGTCGATCTTCTTGCGCAGTCGCGCAATAAAAATTTCCACGGTACGTGTATCGTACTCATGCTCGCGCTGCCAGATGCGCTCGCAGAGCTCAGTCCGCGAAAAGACCCGACCCGGCTCCTGCATGAGGACCTGCAGGACGTCGAACTCCCGGGGCGACAGGGCGATCGGGCGACCGGCGCGGGTGACATGACGGTGTTGGATGTCCATCTGGAGATCGCCCACCCTGAGCAGATCGAGAGCGGTGGGCGACGCGGCACGCCGCCCTAACGCCTCTACTCGGGCCAGGAGCTCGTTGATGGAAAAGGGCTTCGGCAGATAATCATCGGCACCCGCCTTGAGGCCTTGGATTCGGTCGTTCACTCCGCCCCGGGCGGTCAGAACCAGGATCCGCGCGCTGCTATGGGCTTCGCGGAGCCGGGCTAGCACAGTAAGGCCATCGAGTCCGGGAAGATTGAGATCGAGCACAACCAGATCGGGCCCTTGGAGGAGGGCGGCTTCCAGGCCATCCGCCCCATCGTTGCGCAGATCGGCCTCGTGACCTGCGTTCCTCAGTGCGCGCGTGACCTGCCGAGCCAGGCGAAGATCGTCTTCGATCACCAAGACGCGCATATGCGATAGCTGACAGTAAAAGGCATTGGAAGCAATCGCCAAGACGATGCGGGTCAAGGCGTGCAATCGCGCTCTGGAACTTTGGCCCGCTTCAGGATACAACTGCTCTGCGCATGAGCTTCGAACCCACGATTCAGACAATCAGTTCGGGAAGCGAACAGCGCATCAACATCCCGGTTGTCACGGTCGCGGCCTTTTTTGAGCGGCACGCCAAGGCGCTGCAATTGAAACTGGAGAGCGAGGAGATCGGCTTCGAGCGGCGGATTCGCGAGCCCACGATCAACCGGCCTGGTTTAGCCCTGGCCGGCTTCTACACCTACTTCGCCGAGAAAAGGGTTCAGGTCCTCGGCGCGGCCGAGCAATCTTATCTTAAGAACCTCTCCGTCCGGCAGCGTCACGCGCGCTTTCGCGCGCTCTGTGCGAAGAGAATCCCCTGCCTCGTCGCCTCCCGCGGATTCCATCTCGCGCCGGATCTGCTCAAGATCGCGGAATCGGCCGGCATCGCGGTTTTCCGCACGCCGATGATCACGATGAAATTCATCAACGCCGCCACGATCGCCCTTGAGCTCGATTTTTCGCCGGTCGTGACCGAGTTCGGCAGCATGGTCGACATTCTCGGGGTCGGCGTCCTGATCCGGGGCGCGAGCGGCGTGGGCAAGAGCGAATGCGTGCTCGGCTTGATCGAGCGGGGCTACAGCCTGGTGGCGGATGACGTAACAAAGATCAAATCACTCGAAGGCCGCGAGCTGGTGGCGACGGCGCCGGATTTGACCCGCTATCACATGGAAGTGCGCGGCATCGGCATCATCAATGTCGTCTCGATTTTCGGCATCGGGGCGATCCGGATTGAGAAGCGGCTCGACCTGGTGGTGACGTTAAAAGATTGGCAGGAGCTGGAAGAAGTGGATAGAATCGGTCTGGACCGCGAACTTTACGAGATTCTCAAGATCGAAGTGCCGCACATCACTATTCCGGTGCGGCCGGGACGGGATATCGCGCGATTGATAGAGGTGGCAGCGATGGATCAGAAGCTGAAGGGCCTTGGTCTCAATAGCGCGGTGGAATTTAACAACAGGTTGCTCGGTTTGATGAAGGCGCAAATTACCTAATGGGACTGTTAAATCGACGCTCGACCCCGGCCTCGACCGAGAAGGCTGAGAAGGAAATCACAATCCTGAACCGGCTCGGTATGCACGCTCGACCGGCCGCCATGTTCGTCCGCATCGCCAGCCGGCATCGCTGCGAGATCTGGGTGGCGAAGGAGGGCGAGGAGATTAACGGCAAGAGCATCATGGGCTTGATGATGCTGGCTGCCGGCCAGGGCTCGAAGTTGCGGGTGCGGGCGGAGGGCCCCGATGCGGCGCAGGCGATCCAGGATATCGAGGAATTAATCCAGTCGCGCTTCAACGAAGAATAGTTGAAGGTCCGGTTATTGTTACCGGAATGAAGGGCGATCGGAGCCACCAGGAAAAGCGTTGTCAAGGTGTGCCCGCCGCCCCCGGGATCTCACGTGCTCCCCTTCACGTCTTCTCGATCGAGTCGGACGACGTGGTGCGCTACCAGGTTGACCCGGCTAATATCCCTGACGAAATCGCGCGCTTCGAGAACGCGCTGATCCAGACGCGCGCCCAGATCCTCGAGATGCAGCAGAAAATCGCCGAAGCGATCGGGGCGAAGGACGCCGGCATCTTCGATGCGCATCTTCTCGTGGTCGAGGACCAGACCCTGATCGACGAGGTGCTGCGCAAACTGGACGCCGACCATTGCAACGTTGAGTTCACCTTCCAGGAAGTGGCAAACCGCTATGTCGACTCGCTCAGCCGGATCGACGATCCCTACCTGCGCGAGCGCGCGGTCGATATTCAGGATGTGGCTCGCCGCGTCATTCGCAACCTGCAGGGGAAATCGCCCCGGCCGTTTCTCTCGATCAACGAGCCCCACATCCTGGTCGCCCATAACCTGACCCCGTCCGACACCGCGACGATGAATCGCGAAAAGGTCCGCGGCCTCGTGCTGGATCTGGGCAGCCGCACCTCGCACACCGCGATCATGGCGCAGTCGTTAGGCATCCCCTCCGTCGTCGGCCTGCACGACGCAACCGAGACGCTCGAGACAGGTGCGCCCGCCCTGATCGACGGTTACCACGGCCTGCTCATCGTTAACCCGACCGAGGAGACGCTCCGCGAATACGAGGAGATCGAACGGCAGAAAGGCGCGATTGCGGAGCGGCTGACGAAGCTGCGCGAAACCAAATCCACCACGCGCGACGGGCGCCACATCGTGCTCTCGGCCAATATCGAGCTGCCCGACGAGGTCGATGCCGTCCTGGCCAACGGCGCCGAGGGCGTGGGGCTTTACCGGACCGAATTCCTCTACCTCAACCAGACGAGCCTCCCGACCGAAGAGGAACAATTCGAGATCTATCGCAGCGTGGCGCAGCGCGTCGCCCCCGATCCGCTGATCATCCGCACCCTGGATCTCGGCGGGGACAAAATTTCCGACAACATGGAAAACGGCGACGAATTGAACCCGTTCCTCGGCTGGCGCGCGATCCGGTTCTGTCTCGAAAACCTCGACATTTTCAAGGCGCAACTGCGCGCGATCCTGCGGGCTAGCGTCGGGGAAAACGTCAAGATGATGTTCCCTATGATTTCCGGCCTCGGCGAAGTGCGGCGCGGCCTTGAGATCGTTGAGGAATGCAAAAGCGAGCTGCGCAGCGAAGGGCATTCCTTTCACGACGGACTCGAGATCGGAGTCATGATCGAAATCCCGACCGCCGCTATCATGGCGGATCGGCTCGCGCGTGAAGTGGATTTCTTCAGCATCGGCACGAACGATCTGATCCAATATTCGGTCGCGATCGACCGGACGAATGAGCGGGTCGCGCATCTCTATGAACCGAGCCATCCTTCGATCGTCCGGCTGCTCAAGATGGTGGCCGACGCCGCGCACGCGAACAACATCTGGGTCGGTGTGTGCGGCGAGATGGCGGGCGAAGTCGTCTTCACGCCGCTCCTCCTCGGGCTGGGGATGGACGAACTCAGCGCCGGCGCCGCTCTGGTGCCGCGAGTCAAGAACGCGGTCCAGCGTCTCTCCATCGGTGAATGCCAGAAGCTGGTGGAAGAAGTGCTCGAGCTCGATACTCCGGCTGCGGTGCTCGAGCGCTGCACCGATATGGCCGCGCGAAATTACGGCGAGCTCCTGAGCTAACTGTAGCGACGGCCGTGTCGGCCGCACTCGGCGCGGCCTGCGGGCGACACGCCCGCCACTACACTTTTGAAGCCCCGAAAGTCCGCTACTCCTCTTCCGTTTCCCCTTCGCCTTCCTGCTCGATCTCAGGCTTGATCCCGTCCTCTTCCATTTTGCGCAGGACATCGCTCATGTCGTCGACCTCGTCCCACACCTCCTGGCTGACATAGATCTGCGCCTTTTGCTGCACGGCCATCCCGATGCAATCGCTCGGCCGTCCATCGAGCTCGATGATTTTCTTCTGCTGCAATTCGTTTTCCGCCCGGATGATCATGCGCGCGTAATAGGTCGCGTTCTTGAGATCGTTGATGATGACGCGCTCGACCCGCGCGCCCAGGGCCGTCATCAGGTGCGCCATGAGATCGTGCGTCAACGGACGCTCCTTGACCGTTCCGCGCATGAACATCGTAATCGCGCTGCCCACGCTCTGGTCGACATAGATGATGAACACTTTGTCGGCGTTCCCGAGGAAGACTGCGCAACCGCCGCTGGTCGGCAGGACGGCACGCACCTGTACTTCAATCACCGTCTTGTTCATCCAAAAAAGCGTATCAGAGGGCTTTTGAAAGACAAGCGGTGCTACCTCGGCGACCCGCTTGCGCTGCAATCACGGCGCAATTTTCACCTCGGTCGGAGGATGAAAATGAGCGTTCAATCTGTCGATTGAATTTGCAGACTGGTGCCCTACACTGCGCCACGATGGCGAAGAACGACTGGGATGTGGAGGCTGCCAGCGCGATGTATAACGTCGACGGCTGGGGCGGCGGCTACTTCGCAGTCAACCCAGCCGGCAACGTCACGGCCAGGCCGCTGCAGGATGCCGGCGGCTCGATCGATCTGCTCGAAGTGGTCAACGAAGCGCGCGAGCGCGGCCTCGGTTTTCCGCTCGTGATCCGCTTTCAGGATCTGTTGCGGCACCGGGTCGAGACGGTCAACCGCGCCTTCCAAAAGGCGATGCAGGAGTTCGGATATCGCAACCATTATCGGGGCGTTTTTCCGATCAAGGTGAACCAGCTGCGTGAAGTGATCGAAGAGATCGTCGATGCCGGCTCCCAGTTTCATTTCGGTCTCGAGGCGGGCAGCAAACCGGAACTGATCGCCGCTCTGGCGATGCACAAAGACCACGAGAGCCTGATTATTTGCAACGGCTATAAGGACCGCGCATTTATTCGCACGGCCATGCTCGGACGCCGCCTCGGCAAATCGGTCATCATCGTGGTTGAGAAACTGGAAGAGCTGGAGCAGACCCTGCGGGTGGCAAGGGAGATGGGCGTCGAACCGCACATCGGAATCCGGGTGCGACTGCACAGCAAAGGAGCAGGCAAGTGGACCACGAGCGGCGGGGAAAACGCAAAGTTTGGCCTCAGCACGACCGACCTGATCGCGGCGAGCGAACTGCTCAAGGCGCAGGGCCTCGCGCATTGCCTGAAGCTGGTCCATTTCCATGTCGGCTCGCAGGTGCCCGACATCTCCACGATTAAACGCGCTGTCCGCGAAGCGGCTCGCTATTATGCCAAGCTCTCCAAGCTCGGGCACGAGCTCGGTTATCTCGATGTCGGCGGCGGGCTCGGGGTCGATTACGACGGCTCGCGCACCAGCTTCGACAGCTCCACGAATTACACCCTGCAGGAGTACTGCAACGATGTCGTCTACAACATCATGGAAGTGTGCGACTCCGAGGGTGTGGCGCATCCCGCGATCGTGAGCGAGGGCGGCCGCGCGATCGTGGCCCATCACTCCGTCCTTGTGGTAGAGGCCTTCGGCTCGATCGAGAAGGATGTGCCGACACCGAAAATCGAGGCGACGGAGAACGATCCGAAACCGCTCCGTGACATCCTCGAGGTGAAACGCCAGCTCAAGCGGGGCAACCGGCTCGAGACCCTGCACGATGCGCAACAGATCAAGGAAGAGACGCAACAGATGTTTAACCTCGGCCTGCTCGACCTCGAATCGAAAGCCAAGATCGAGGCGCTTTACTGGGAGCTGGCGCGGCAGATCGTGAACCTGCATCGCGGCCTCAAGTATGTGCCGGAAGAAGTGAAGGAACTGGAGACTTCGTTAGGCGACCAGTACATCTGCAACTTCTCCGTCTTCCAGTCCCTCCTCGACCACTGGGCGCTCGGGCAACTCTTCCCGATCATGCCGATTCATCGCCTAACGGGCGCGCCCGACCGGCAGGGCACGCTGGTCGATATCACCTGCGATTCCGACGGCAAGATCAACAAGTTTACCGACCTGCAGGATGTCAAGGACACCCTGCCGCTGCACAAGATTCTCCCGGGCGAGCCCTACTATCTCGGCGTCTTCCTGGTCGGGGCCTACCAGGACATCATGGGGGATCTGCACAATCTCTTTGGCCGCGTCACCGAGGTGCACGTCTTCCTCGACGAGGACGAGGAATCGGGCTGGTACATTGAGGAAGTGATCGAGGGCAGCACGATCGGCCAGGTGCTGGCCTTGACCCAGTGGGACAAGATCGAGTTGATGCGACTGGTGAAGCTGCAGGTGGACGCCGCAATCAAGAGCGACCGGCTCAAGCCTAACGACGGGATGAAAATCCTGGCCGACTACGAGCGTGGCTTGCAGGGTTACACCTACCTTTCCCTCTATGGCGCAGTCGTGCCGAACGGCAACAGTGCCCCTGTCGCCTCGACCTAAACGTCAGGCCATCATTGCTTGAAAATTAGCTGCGAGCACGGCGAACTCGGCCACGTCCCAACGAACGCTCCAACCGGGTCGCGGCGACGATCGCTGACATCGTCAAGGAGTTGGGTGTCGCGCACGTGCTGGAAGGGAGCGTGCGCAGGTTCGGCGACACACTGCGCGTCAGCGTCGAGCTGATCCGGGCCGACAACGGCTATCGCGTCCTGATCGGAAACCTACGACCGGCAGCTCGATGATGTCTTCAATGTGCAGGACGAGATCGCCGGCGCAGTGGTCAAGGCTCTCTCCAGGTGACGCTGCTGGAAGGAGAGATGCCGAAAGCGAGACCGGCCCTTGGAATCGCCGAAAGCGTCGCCGTTCGCGTCCATGAACGTTTCGAACTCCAGGCTGTAGATGATGCTGTTCTTGTACCAGAGATCTTCGAACATTCTCCGGCGGCGTCGCTACTGCAGATTATAGACTTCCACCAACGCCACGCCCGTGCCGCCGTCTTTCCCCCGCACCACCGCGGTGTAGCTGCCTGGTTCCAGGGAGCGGATGAGCGCTGCTTCCGCATCGTCGGTCGGGGCCAGGCCGGTCGATTGGATGAGCGACTCCTGGGAATCGCGCCAGTTGTCATCGCTCAGAACGGTCGCGCCGTTTGCGTCGTAGAGATCCAGTGTGGGATCGGCCAGGGGGTTTGCCACCCCGGCGGCGGCCAGCGAGGGCCCGATCGCCCTAACGACGACGGTATCGCTCCCGCCGTTACCGACGATGAAGCCTCCGATCAGGACATCGTCGCCCGTCTGGACGAAGCCGCGCGTGCTGGTGTTGGCCAGGGTCGAGGCGGCACCACTGGCGATATCATACACTTCGACCAATCCGATTCCGGTGCCGCCACTCTGACCGCTCAAAATGACAGTGTAGCTGCCCGGGTCCAACGTGGCGACGATGGCAGATTCGAGGTCATCGGTTGGCTGAAGCCCGGTGGCCTCGACTTCACCTTGCTGCGTATCCTGCCAGTTATCGTTGCTCATGATGAGCGTGCCGTCCTGATAGAGTTCGAGCATGGGGTCGGCCAGCGGAATGACGATTCCGCTACCCGTCAAAGAGGGTCCAATCCCTCTCACGATCACCTGTTTCGCTTCTGTCCCCTCCACAATGAGGCCTCCAATCAGGACATCCTCACCCGTCCCAACGTCGAGCCGGGCTGACAGATTGAGTGATTGCGCGGGCGGTTCTGCAGTGCCGCTCAAAAGATCGAATGCCGCTGCGGCGATCTGATAATGGCCGGCCGTGGTGGGATGAATGTCGTCCCAAAATAGATACTCATCCGGATCGACGCTCTCACCCTGTGCACTGTCGCTGATATTGACCAAACCGTAATCCCCAGGATTGGCCGCGAGCCGGTAAAATAGCCCATACACGTCGAGCCGGTACAGCGTGATCGTGATGCCATCGGCCGCGAGGTTGCTCACTGCGGCGTCGAGTTGTCCATTGAGTTCAGCGCGATATTGCGCCGAGGCGGCGTTGAGCGCCGTTGCCTTGTCCGGGTCGTCCTTATAGTTAGGCACGAGCCCGAGCGGCGGAACGTTAGGCACGAGGATCGAGACGACTCCGGCGCGCGCCAGTTGTTCCACTAGATCGGCCACGTTCGACGCGGTAGCGATCACGTTATCGGAGCTGTCGTCGTCAAAAAGATCGTTCCCACCGCCCCAGACGATGAAGAGAGCCGCCGGATCCACCGTGTTATCGGCCAGGTAATCGTCGACCTGCTTTCCCAGGTTATCGATCGTGACACTATACTGGCCACCCGTGAAGGGGTCGGGGGTGGAAATCACCGTCACCTCACGCGTGCCATCCATGGTCGTGGCGCCCCCGAAGGCGTAGTCGGTGCCGCCATCCAGGCTGTTCGTCGGCGCTGTCAACCCGAGAAAATCCCGCGCTAACTGCTCGTGCCAGGTCCCGGCATACATATCGGAGGCCGGATCGGTATCGGAGCTGTTGGTGAAGCGGCCGTCGCTGTAGTTAAAGTCACCGCCGGGATAGCTGAGAAAGATTTCGTCCTCCAGCCGATGCCGAATGTTCCCGTCGTCGGACAGACTGTCGCCAAAGACGATGACCTGGCTGAATTCCGGGGCGGTCTGCGCCGTGAGCTGGGCCGCGCTGCCGAGGATTGCGGCAGCAGTTAGAATCAGTAAAAATCGAATGGAGCGCATAATAGGTATGGTGTTCAGGTGTGAAATTGCCGGAGCGTCAAAGGAAGACCCGTCTGCCAGAGCAGCGGCCCCCTTTTCCCCTGGATCGCGTTCGCTCCCGTACGGAAGCGTCCGCTTGAAAAGGAATCGGCGCGCAACGCGCCCGCGGTCTACTTTTTCTTTCCTTCGCCGGGCCGATAGTCTTCCGCGGCGGCTTCGAAAGCCTTCTCGAGACCGACCATGTCTTCACCCGGACGGAAGTTATCGAACGCCTCGGACTCGCGTTTCAACTCTTCTTCGGAGTAATTGGCCGCCTTGATCGAGAGACCGATGCGACGCTCAACCTTGTCGACCTTGATGACGCGAGCTTCGACCTCCTGGCCGACCTTCAGCACGTCTTTCACCTTCGCGACGTGATCTTCGCTCAACTGCGAGATGTGGACGAGGCCATCGATATCATCCTGTAGCTGCACAAAGGCGCCGAAACTGGCCAGCTTGGTGACCTTGCCGGTGACCAGATCGCCGATCTTGTATTTCTCGTCGATGTTCTTCCAAGGATCGTCGCTCAGCTGTTTGATGCC
>JBDTOL010000080.1:0-45164 GCA_039933235.1 Spartobacteria bacterium
TCGTCGCGCACCTTCTCGTAATCCTCCGGCGCGATCGTGCCTTCCGGTTCGCGCCCGGCGACGTTGAGAAAAACTCGCGCGTAATATCCGCCGTCGCCCCAAGCCTTGGTCTGCGGCCAATCGATCTTCACCTTCGAGAGCGGCACCGCGCTGGTCGGCTGCTCTTTTAATGCCAGGTAGCCGTTGGCCATGAGCCATTCGTTTACGCAGATGCCGCCGTCCATCCGTTTTGCCCCGTGATCGGAGACGATCAGCACGTCAGTGTTCTCATCGGCGAACTGCAAGAGCTCGCCGATCTCCCGATCGACTTCCTTGTAGTAGTCGTGGATGGCACTCTCGAATTTATTGCCGGCCTCGTAGAAACGGTGCGCGGGATCCATGTTGTCCCAGAGCGCATGATGGATCCGGTCGGTGCCCATCTCGACCATGATGAAGTAGTCCCAGTCGTCCTTCGCCAAAAGATGACGGGCCAGTTGGAACCGCTTGCGGGTCATTTCGTAGATGTCGGCCAGGATCTTCTCCTTGTTGCCGGAACGAAAGTCGCGCACGTCGAGGATGTACTCGCCGACTACGCTCTCGATCTCCTTTTTGAATTCCGGCGGGTGCGTGTAATCGCACGAGATGTCGGGCGTTAGAAAATCGGTCACCATCGTCCCGTTGAGCGGCTTGGGAGGGTAGGTTCCCGGCACGCCGATGACGATGGAGCGTTTGCCTTTCTGCGACAGGATTTCCCAGAGCCGATCTTCCTTGATCGCGAGCGAGTTTGCGATCGAATAGCGATCGTAGGAATGGTCGGCGCGATTGCGAAACCCGTAGACCCCGAGGCGGCCCGGGCTCTTCGAGGACATCATGACGGACCAGGCCGGGACGGTGATGGGCGGATCACAGGAACGGAGTTCGCCGTGTGTTCCGTTTTCGTAGAGTGACTTCAGGTTTGGCAGGTCATCGAGCCATCGGTCAAAGATCAACTCGGGAGCGGCGCAATCGAGCCCGATCACCATGACTCTGCGGCGCGAGCCGTTTGCCGAACCGGTCGCCATCTGCGTTGGTGACGCAGCAGCGGATGGGCGGGAGAAGAGTCGTTTCAGCATGATATCTTGTGTAGAATGACGTTAGCAGATGGCGGGCCAGCCATTGAGGGGAGGAGGGGGTGCAAATGTGTCGTTTGGATTCATGTAAATCTTGGTGGTGGCGAGCTCGCTCCGATGGAATTCCTGTCTTGCCGTTTGCGGTTCCGCCGTTGGACCATTCAATTTAGAACGGTTCCAGCGGATTGAGACTCCGTGTCCGTTTTGCGTTACCCGGTCATTCAAACGCCTCCCGCACCGCTATCGCTTGCGTGGGCGGCGGAGGATCAGGTAAGCCTGACGCACCTAATCGGCAAAACAACGATCACAGACCGATCTACTTGTCGAATTGACGTGCAGGCGCCCGGCCAGTGCCGCCGCTCCCCCGCGAACGGAATCGTAAGCATTTTCCGGCTGAAACGATGCCTCATCCAAGAGCGGCGCCTCAGTCCGAAACAGCCCTGGCTGCTCGTGCGTGACGTTGCGCAACTGACCCCAAAGCCGGAAAAGTTCTTTGAACGCCTTAGCGATGACCCGCAGATTCGCGCCCGAAGATTTGCCCGCCCGCCGGGGATAGTGACTCACCTTCACCTCGTGGATACGCATCCCGAAGCTGTTTGCTTGCGCCAGGATTTCCGTGTTCACCATCGCGCCCACCGAACGAATCTGGATCCGATCAAAAACAGAACGCTGAAAAATCTTAAACGCGCAATCGATGTCGCGCACCTTAACGCCCAAGACCATCCGCACGAGCGTCTTCCAACCCCAGGCGTTGATCAGCCGATGCGGCGGATCCTGCCGTTTCGCGCGATAGCCGGTGACGATCTCGTAGTGGCTCGCCCAGTCGATCAGGTTCTCAAGTTCCTGCAAATCGAACTGCCCATCGGAATCGGTGAAGAAAATGTATTCGTAGCGAGCGGCGAGAATGCCGCTTTTGAGAGCGGCGCCGTAGCCGCGATTCTCGACATGATGGATCGCGCGGACTTCCGGAAATTGTTCCGCAAGCTCGTCGCAAATCGGCGTCGTCGCATCTCTGCTGCCGTCGTTGACCAGTATGATCTCCCAAGTGTGCGCCAGTTTTGGAAGCACCAGCCGGGCTGCCTCTACCGTATGCCGGATGTTTGCCTCCTCGTTGAAGGCCGGGAAGATGACCGAAAGCGTTATGGGAACCTCCGGCCGGGGTTGGCTGCCATTGTTTTGACCGTTCACCTGACTAGGTAAGTGACTCATGAGGATGATAGATTCTGATTCCTGCTGAAGTTTATAAAAATTTCGAAATTCTGTATAGCTATTTCTGACCGCGCCGGGGTGCAATCTTGTGGATCTGGTCGAAGCACGAACTGCGCCTTGATGTTTATGTCCTCCCAGCCGAGCGACGTCGGTTTCCCCGGATACCGAGAACTGTCTCCCCGAGGAACGAGTGTTTAGCCCCGTCCGACTATCATTCTTCTCCTCCCAGTTGTACAACAGATGGGCTCCAGAGAGCAAGTAAAATGAGTTCCCGGTAAGATTTCACGTCAGGCGGGCTGCGGTCCTGCCTTGAACTATCGGTTGCAACACAGGTTTCGAGCTTGTATCGCAGCAAGATTCGCCATTCATCACGAGAGGAACTTTATGCCCGACGTCCCGTCTCATCTTCAGGAATCGATCCACGCCGCTTGCGCTACATTCGAGTCGCTCACTGCACTCGCTGAGCCGGTCGGGCGAGTAGTGGAGGCAATGGTGACATGCCTTTGTGCCGGACAAAAGTTGCTCGTCTGCGGCAATGGCGGGAGCGCCGCGGATGGCGCGGATTTCTCGGCTGAATTCGGGTGTCGCTTTGTCACCGACCGACGCCCCTACCCGGCGCTCAATCTCGCACAGGGCGGCAGCCTGATGAGCGCGATCGGCAACGATTACGGCTACGACGAAGTCTTTGCCCGGCAGGTTGCCGGCCTTGGGCAGAAAGGGGACGTGCTGGTCGCGATCACCACGAGCGGCAATTCGAAGAACATCCTGCGCGCTTTGGAGGAGGGGAAAGCGCGTGGCCTAACGACGGTCGCTTTGCTCGGCCGTGGCGGCGGCCCGGCCAAGGGGATGGCCGAGATCGAGCTCCTCGTGCAGAGCGAGACGACCGCTCGTATCCAGGAAGCCCACAAATTCCTGCTCCACGTCATCTGCGGTTTGGTTGACGCTCGTCTGCCGAAGGCCTGACCGGTCGCTCTCGTTATTCCACGAGCAGGTTGCGAATCGCTTCGTCGAGTCGTTCGAAATTGATCGGCTTGGTCAGGTGCTCGGAGAATCCCGCCGCCCGCGCTTGGTTGATATCGTTTTCCATCCCGAAGCCGCTCAGCGCGATTCCACGCAGCGAGTTCTTGGCCCGCAGTTCCTTCATTAGTTCGTAACCGCTTCGATCCGGAAGCCCGATATCGCTGATGAGCAGATCGAATTTCTCGACCTGCGCTTTCTCGATCGCTTGGTTGGCGGAGTGCGCCAGGGTGATGCGATAGCCGCGACGCTCGAGCAGCATCTTCATGCCCATGCAGGTGTCGTGATGATCGTCCACCACCAGCAGATGGCTCTTGCGCGACCGCGATCCCTTCGACCGCGCGCTCGGGGCAGGCGCGGGCGGTGCAGCGGCTTTTTCCGCCGGTGCGGGCACGGTATTGAGGACCACGCTGAAGGTGGCGCCCCGGTCCGATCCCGCGCTTTCGACCGACAATGTGCCGCCGTGCGCGCGCACCATCGCCTTGGAAATGGCGAGACCCAACCCGAGGCCGCCGAAGCGGCGGGTGATGGAGCTTTGCCCCTGCTCGAAGGCGTTGAAGATTTTTGCAATCTTATCCTGTCCGATTCCGATCCCGTTATCGATTGTGCGGATCGCGATGCGTTCATCGCTCAGGTCCTCGGTTTCCACGATGATCTGTCCGCCCTTAGGCGTGAACTTCACGGCGTTCTTGATCAGGTTCCAAAAGACCTGCTGGAGACGCGCGGGATCGCCGTTTACGAAAGTGTTTTCGGCCCGGAAGCGGAACTCGAATTCGAGGTTCTTCTGCCGGATATCTTCGCGGCAGATCTCGTAGGCCCGCTGCAGCGTTTCGTTGATGGAAGTCACCTCAAAACTGAGCTGCAGCTTGCCCTTGGCGATTCGCGTCACATCGAGCAGATCGTCGATCAGTCGCGCCTCCAATTCCACGTTGCGCCGGATTACTGCGAGCGGTTGGCGCACGCTCGGATCGTTCGGCGCGCGCGCTTCCAGTTCCCCGACCATCGCAATCACGGGGGAGAGCGGGTTGCGCAATTCATGGGAGAGCAGGGCGAGGAACTGGTCCTTGGCGGCATTGGCCGAAATCAGCTCCTGGCGCAGTCGAACGTCGCGCGTCTTGTCTTCCACGAGGAAAAGAACGCCCTGCACGGTCTGCTTCGAATCCTGGAGGCGGAGCAGATTCACGTTCACGAAATTGGTGATGCCGGCGCGGTCGACCAGCGGCTGCTCGACCAGTTGGAAAGGGGTGCCAAAGGCGAGCACTTTATCGATCGCCTCGGCCGGCGCGATGTTCACCTCCGCATAGGTGGCGTCGCTCATTTCTTTTTCTGGGGGCAGATTGCCGAACCGCCGGGCCATCTGTCCGAAAGCGTCATTGGCCTGGAGGAAGCGCTGCGTCTCCGGATCGACCAGGGCGATGCCGCTCGGCATGTTGGCCAGGATTTTGTCATTGAAAATGACTTCCCGCTCGATGCGTGCGGCTGCTTCTCTTTGCCGCCGGTAAAATTTCCCGGCGAGCCATGCGATGATGCCGGTCCCGACGATTAACCAGGTCGCGAGCACAGTCATCTTTTCGAGCAGATCGCGCACCGGTTGATAGGCGACCGCGCGAGGCTGCTCCACTACCGTGATCCAGCCAGTCGGCTCCACCGGCGCAAAGGCGTAGAGCTTCCCGCGCTTCTCAAAGTGGCCGCTCTTGTTGGAACGGATGTCGTTATTCAGCGTCTTCGTCGCCTCCGAGATCGGGCCGAGGTTCGCCTGGAAATCCGTGCTGAAAAGGCTGGCGCCATTTTGGTCGAGAATCCCGCACTTTGACTGGTCGGCGAAATCGATCGTGGAAAGGCGGCGCCCGATTCGCTCGACCAAAACTGAGACGCCAACGTAACCGATCGGATTCCCGTCCGGCCCGCGCACGGCGCTCACGAGGTCGGTAGCGACGCGGTCATCAGAGGAGCGCGGATGGACGGGTGAGACGTACGCGTGTTGGGAGTTGCGCGAAGCAGCCGCCAGCCATGATCGGGAAATCCGATCGTCGAGGAACATGCTCGGATCGTCGGGGATCGAAGCGATCAGCCGCCCGTCCGCCGTTGTCACAAACATCCCGTCAATCCGGGGGTGGGAAAAATAGGTTTCCTGCACAAACTTTTTCGCGGCCAGATCGGGATACCGCGAGGTAAAAATCCTCGAGACCGGCGGGAAAGTGGAATAATACTCGACGATGGCGGCGCTCCGGCTGAGATCGTCGCCCACGAGGTGCGCGATGAGCTGGACGAAAGTCTGCCGATCGCGCTGAATCTTCGATTCGAGGGTATTTGTCAGGATGGTGTAGGAAACCACCAGCATCAGGATCGACGGCACCCAGCCCGCGATGAGGATGGCAAGGACAATGTTGAGGCGCTCGAACCGGCCGCGAGGCCGACTGAGAAGTTTGTCTTGATCTTGCACCATGTCGATCCGGCTGTCCGGTCAGTTTTCGGCTGCTTCCGGGACGAAGCAACAGGCGATTTGCGGCGCTTCAGGTCGCATTCCCCTGTGACTCGGGCATGCTGGCAATCACCGGCCATCGTCACTGTCGGTGAACTCGATTCGAAGCTCGAGGGCTCGATGCTTGCCTTCCGAGATGAATTGGCCTCTTCCCCCTCGATCTCCGTTTTGTCCTGGCCGCGCCGTCTCCCCGGTCGGAGATTTGATTTGACGCAAGACATGGACGCGGCATCATGTCGCCTCTGTCCGCCCTTGATCTGCGGCACCCGCTGGAATTTGTATGGAGGAACCGTTGTGGATTTAGTCTGGACGTTCTGTTATCTGAGTGTCCTCATCGGCCTCTCCGGTTACGGACTGCACCGATATTTCATCGTCTACCTGTTCTTGAAGAACCGGAAGCGCGCGCCGCAGCCGGCCGCGCAATTCGAGCAACTGCCGGTCATCACGGTGCAGCTACCTCTCTTTAACGAGATCTACGTCGTGGAGCGCCTGCTCCAATCGGTCAGCGAGCTGAATTACCCGCGGGAGTTGCTTCAGATCCAGGTGCTCGACGACTCGACCGACGAGACCCGCGAACTCACTGCCGCCTGCGTCCAACGGCTGAGCGAACGCGGTTTTGACGTGCAGTTGGTCCATCGCAAGGATCGCCTCGGCTACAAGGCCGGTGCGCTCGAGGCGGGGTTGGCGACGGCTCGCGGCGATTTCGTCTGCATCCTGGACGCGGACTTTGTGCCGCAACCCGAACTGCTCAACTCGACCATTCATTTTTTCACCGATCCCAAGGTGGGCATGATCCAGACCCGCTGGGGTCACATCAACCGCGGCTACTCGCTGCTCACGCGCGTGCAGGCGATGTTTTTGGACGGGCACCTTTTGCTCGAGCAGGTCGCGCGCAGCCGGAGCGGACGTTTTTTCAACTTCAACGGCACCGCTGGCCTCTGGCGCAAATCCTGCATCACCGATTCGGGTGGCTGGCAACATGACACGCTCACCGAGGACCTCGATCTTAGCTATCGCGCGCAGCTCGCGGGCTGGAAATTTGTCTTCCTGACCGATGTCGTGACGCCGGCGGAATTGCCCGTCGATATGAATGGTTTCAAGTCACAACAGCATCGCTGGACCAAGGGCTCGATCCAGACCTGCAAGAAATTGCTCCCAAGGATCTGGCGCAGCCCCCTTCCGCTCTCGATCAAGCTCGAAGCCACGGCCCATCTCACTTCCAATTTCGCTTATCTACTCCTGGCTTGTCTTTGCTTGCTCCTCCATCCATCCACAGGGGGCCCGCAATCCGGTTGGCTCCGCATGGTTCTGCTCGATGGTCCCATTTTCCTCACCGCCTCGGTCTCGGTGGCGGTCTTCTACATTTGCGCACAGCGGGAGTTACATCCGCGCACTTGGATGAAGGAAATCCTCCTTCTCCCGGCCTTGATTGCCCTCGGCGTCGGGCTCTCGATCAACAACGCCCGCGCCGTGCTGGAGGCGCTCTTCAATCATCAGTCGGAATTCAAGCGCACGCCGAAATACGGGATCGTGCAAAACTCCCAGGTCTGGCGCGCCTGCCGTTACCGGCCGCTTAAGTCGCTCTTGCCGATCATCGAGATCGGGTTTGCGGTCTATTTCAGCTATCTTGTTTTCTACGCCGTCGTGCACGGACAGTATCTGACCCTGCCGTTTCTGATCATGTTCCAGGTCGGATTTCTCTACGTCGCCCTCTGCTCGTTGGCGCAGTGGCTGCCCCGTTTTCAGCTTCCGCCCACCCGGCCCGTCGCATTTCCCGCGTGACAGAGTGGAATTCACCGAATAAATAGTCGCCCATGCTTTTTCGCCTCGGACTGTTGGCCGCTTTTTTACTTTGCTCCGGCGTCGTTAGGGCGAGCTCGAGCACGGAAGCCGTCATCCCGCCGCGCGTTATTATCAGCGTGAAAGATCAGAAGCTGATGGTGATCGAGGATGGAAAGCGCGCCGCGGTTTACCCTGTCTCGACCTCAAAGTTTGGCCTGGGCGATCGCTGGGGCAGCATGGCCACGCCGTTAGGCTGGCTGCAGGTGGCGGAAAAGATCGGCGACCACGCTCCTCCCGGCGCCGTCTTTCACAAGCGCCGGTTTACCGGGGAGATCCTGTCGCCGAACGCGCCCGGCCGCGATCCCATCGTGACTCGCATCATCTGGTTGCGCGGGCTGGAGGCGTCGAACGCCAACGCCTTTAATCGCTGTATCTACATCCACGGCACGCCAGAGGAAAAGATCATCGGCAAACCCGCCAGCTACGGGTGTGTTCGCATGTCCTCCAAGGACGTCGCGGAGGTCTACGCGCAGATCAGAATCGGTGCGCTCGTGCGCATCATTCCCGATTCGTTGCCCAGGCTGCCGAAGCTGAAAGGCTCGCCGAACAAGGCCGTTTTTACCGCGGCCGCTCCAGCCAAGCCGGCTCCGCCCGCGGCGGTCAAATCCGCCGCGACCGGCAAAGCGGCCACGTACCGGCAGCACGTCTCCTCGTCTGCGAAGGTGCACGCCGGTAGCGACGCCTAACGACCTCGCTCGCGCGCTCGTTAGAATTCCGCGTCTGCGCCGGATCAGCGGCGGCAAATCTTTTGACCCCGCCCTGCGCGTTTCTATACTGCAGGTCTCCCCGCAACCCTTAACCGGAGATTTCTATGGCACTCGCAGTTGGAACCAAAGCACCTGATTTTACCCTCCCGACCAAAACCGCGGACGGACCGCGCCCGGTCCGCCTGAGCGAGAATTTTGGAAAAAAGCACACCCTCCTGCTCTTTTTCCCGATGGCTTTTACCGGCACTTGCACGACGGAAATGTGCGGGGTCGGCAATGGTCTGCGGGAGTATGGCGATCTCAATTGCGCCGTCTATGGCATCAGCGGCGACAACCCATTTTCCCAGGAAGCCTGGGCGCAGAAGGAAAAAATCAACGTCACGCTCCTGAGCGACTATGAGCACAAGGTGACGAAAGAATACGGCGTCGCCTACGACTCCTTTCTGCCGCAACTCAACCTCGGTTTCTCCGGCGTGGCTAAGCGCTCGGCCTTCCTGGTCGACCGCGACGGCATCATCCAGTATGCCGAGGTCCACGACGACGCGCGCGAGTTGCCCGATTTCGACAAGATCAAATCCCGACTCGCGGAGTTGAAGTGATGCCTGACGAATTTAATACGCTGCAGAAATTCGACGCCGGCAACGGGCGGGAAGCCCGGTTCCATTCTCTCCCGGCGCTGGAGGAACAGGGCCTCGGGAAGATCTCGCGCCTCCCGGTCAGCATCCGGATCGTGCTCGAGTCGGTCCTGCGCAATTGCGATGGCAAGAAAGTCGGCCGCAAGGATGTCGAGACGCTGGCCAGATGGAACGCCAAGGCGCCGGCCAACGAGGAGATCCCTTTTGTCGTCGCGCGGATCGTTTTGCAGGATTTCACCGGTGTCCCCCTCGTCGTCGATCTCGCCGCGATGCGGAGTGCGGTCGCGCGGTTAGGCGGCGATCCCAAGATCATCGAACCGCTCGTGCCCGTCGACCTCGTGGTCGACCACTCCGTCCAGGTTGATTTTGCCGGTTCCGCCATTGCCCTGCGCCTCAACATGGACATGGAGTTCAAGCGCAATCGCGAGCGCTACGAGTTCCTCAAGTGGGGCCAGCAGGCGTTCAAGACCTTCGGCCTCGTCCCGCCGGGCATTGGCATCGTGCACCAGGTCAATCTCGAGTATCTCGCCAAGGGTGTGCTCAGCACCGGCGATGTTTTTTATCCCGACACGCTGGTCGGCACCGACTCGCACACCACGATGATCAACGGGCTCGGCGTGGTCGGCTGGGGTGTCGGCGGCATCGAAGCCGAGGCCGGCATGCTCGGGCAACCCGTCTATATCCTCACCCCCGAAGTTGTCGGCGTACACATGAGCGGCGGACTCCGCGAAGGCGTGACCGCGACCGATCTCGCCCTCCACATCACGCAGATGCTGCGCGCGCAAAAGGTTGTGGGGAAATTTGTCGAGTTCTACGGTGAAGGCGCCGCTTCACTGCCGCTGCCCGACCGCGCCACGATCGGCAACATGTCGCCCGAATACGGCGCCACAATGGGATACTTCCCGGTCGACGCCGAGTCGGTCACCTATCTCCGCGCGACCGGCCGGACCGAGGAGCAATGCAACGCGTTCGAAGCCTATTTTCGCGCTCAGAAAATGTTTGGGATGCCGCGCAAGGGCGAAATCGATTATAGCGTCGACCTCGAGCTCGACCTGGGCGACGTGCAACCGAGCGTGGCCGGTCCGAAACGGCCCCAAGACCGAATTAACCTCCCGGAGCTCGGCAGTGTCTTCCGTTCACTCCTCGTCAAATCCCCGTCCGACGGCGGCTACGGGAAAGCAGGGGACGACCTCGATGCGCGTCATCCGGTCCATCTCAATGGCTCGGCGCCTGAAACCGAAGAGATGGTCTCGACCGATTTCGGGGACTCCGGCATCGAGCCGGGCGACCAACGGAACAAGGTCGAGATGGTGAGCAATCGGCCGACGCCGGATCCAGGCGACGAAATTGAGGCCGAAGATGGCGAAGTGTTTCAGCACGGCGAGAGCCAGATCGGCCACGGCAGCGTCCTGATCGCCGCCATCACCAGTTGCACCAACACGAGCAACCCGAGCGTCATGCTCGCTGCTGGCCTGCTCGCGAAAAAAGCGGTGGAACGCGGCCTGACGATCGATCCGTCGGTCAAGACCTCGCTCGCGCCGGGATCGCGCGTGGTGACCGATTACCTCGACAAGACCGGCCTGCAGAAATATCTCGATCAGCTCGGCTTCAACATCGTCGGGTACGGTTGTACCACCTGCATCGGCAATTCCGGCCCGCTCCACCCCCAGATCGAGAAAGCGATCGCAGAGTTCGACCTGGTCGCCGCGTCCGTCCTTTCCGGCAACCGCAATTTCGAGGCGCGCGTCCACCAAAACATCAAGGCGAACTTTCTCATGTCGCCGCCGCTCGTGGTTGCCTTTGCACTCGCCGGCCGGGTTGATCTCGACCTGAACAAAGATCCGCTCGGGCAGGACAAAGATGGCAAGGACGTTTTCCTGAAGGATCTCTGGCCGTCGTTAGCCGAGATTCGCGAGACGATGAAATCCGCCCTCGCCCCGGAAATTTTCCGCCGGCTTTACCGCGACTTCGCCGATCAAAATCCGAAGTGGAACGAGATCTCGTCCAGCACCGGCGAGGTTTACGAGTGGGACGACGCGAGCGATTACATCCACGATCCGCCCTTCTTCGCCGATTTCTCGATGGAGACCGAACCGATCGAGGACATTCGCGGGGCGCGTCCGCTGGGCATTTTTGGCGACTCGGTCACGACCGATCACATCTCTCCGGCCGGCGCGATCAAGCCCAATTCACCGGCTGGCCAGTATCTCGTCTCGCGCGGGATCAAGCCGGAGGATTTCAACAGCTACGGCAGCCGGCGCGGTAACGACCTGGTCATGACTCGCGGCACGTTTGCCAATGTGCGGATCAAGAACTTGATGGTGCCCGGAGTGGAAGGCGGATTCACCGTTCACCAGCCGAGCGGGGAGCAGATGTCGATCTTCGACGCGGCGATGAAATACAAGGAGACGGATACGCCATTGATCATTCTCGCCGGGACGGAGTATGGGACCGGCTCGAGCCGGGACTGGGCGGCCAAGGGCACGCGACTGTTAGGCGTGAAAGCGGTTGTGGCGGCAAGCTACGAGCGGATTCATCGCTCCAACCTGGTAGGGATGGGGGTCCTGCCGTTGCAGTTCGTGGGCGGGGCCGATGCCCAGTCGTTAGGCTTGGATGGCTCGGAGGTTTACAGTGTGACCGGTCTCTCCGACTCCATCCAGCCGGGCCAGAATCTCACGCTCGAGATCAAGCGGGCCAATGGCAAGACGGAGACAGTGCCGGTCAAGCTCCGGATCGATACGCCGATCGAAGTAGATTATTATCAGCACGGCGGCATTCTGCAGTTCGTGTTGCGGGAGCTGCTCAGTCGTTAGGTAATTCACCACCACATTCGGATTTGTCGGGATGACAAATCAGAGCGGAAGATGGAGCGGCGAGCTTAACCGTAGGCCCGATCGAGCTAGTCGAGCGGCGCTGGCGCTTCGAGCGGGCTCCCTCGCCGCACGACAACGGGCGAACCTTCAGCAATGAAAGCCGAGGCCGGCGGAGCCGAGAGCGGCGCCACGAAGTCCGGCCCATAAAGGCTGGCAACATCGGCCTGAAACGCGGCGGCCGTGGCCCGCCAAACCCGCCAGGGCGGATGCTCCACCTGATACTGTGTGCAGCGGCCACGATGCGCGTTGTAGCCCCAATAATGCTCGGTGATGAATTCCTCGAGCGAGTTGGGAGCGACCAGGTCCGGGGCGCCGCGCCCCTCGGCGGAGACGAACTCCTCGCGGCCTTTCCGCCGCCAGGCATAGCGGCAGCTTAGCGCGTCGCCCTCGCGCTCGACCGCGTGCGACATCGGGAAGGCGGAATAGGGTTCCCCGTAGAAACTGCGGGCGAGAAACGCGATGGCGCGGCGCGGGACAATCTCCCGCACGAAGACAACGCCGCGGCGCCTGCCTTCCGCGGCCCGGTGCCGGACGTAGAAGCGCAGGTTCACTTCCTGGAAGTTGCGATGAAAAGGAAAGCCAATGCCAAAAACACGGGTTCGGAGAAAAAGAAATCCGACCACGCTGACGTAAGTGGTGCCGGCGAAGTCGTCCAATTCCACGCCGGGCGGCAGGAACGGCTGGAGAAGGGTGCGCTCCACGGGGTAGTTGAGCATGACGAGGTGACGCCACTCCGCGCTGAGAAAGACGGCGCTCATCCTGTTCTGCTTCGTTAGGCGAATCGCCTAACGCAAAAGCTTGTCCAGCGTCGGATCCGGTTCGGCGCCGAGCGCGAGGGCCTTGGAATAGTGGCGCCGCGCCAGCTCCTTTGCCGGCGGTTGCGACGTCGAGTAGACCACGGCCAGGTTAAAATGCGCGTCGGCGTAGTCGGGGTTTTCCGCGATCGCGGCCAGCATTTCCTTTTCGGCCGCTTCCTGCCAGCCTTTCTGGCTCGCGGTGATGCCGAGATAATTGTGCGCGGTCGCGCTCTTCGGATTGATTGCGAGTGATTTCGTCAGCTCGGAGAGCGCGTCGTCAAACTTGCTCTGCTGATAGTAGACAATGCCGAGCGTGGTGTGGGTGAATTCATCCCGGGGCGCGATCGCGATCGCTTTCTTCAGCGTGAGCTCCGCGGCCTTCAACTTCCCGTTGCGGAAGAGGACGACCCCGAGATTGGAAAGCGAGTAGAGATTGTTAGGGCTTTTCGCCAAAATATCCTGGTACTGCTTTTCCGCCTGCTTGAACTTGCCCTGGTCGAAGCTCGTTTTCGCTTCGCGAGCCAGCGGCAGGAGATCAGGCGGCACGCCCGGTTGGAAGGTTGCGCCCACCTCGGGCCCAATCGAATTGCCCTCGCCGGCCGCGCCCGCTTCGAGGGGGGGCTTGGTTCCTTTTTTCTCGGGGGTCGCAGGAGAGTTGCTGATCGTGATCGGATTAGGCGGTTTCTCCATCGTGAGGCTGGCTTTGACCGTGCCCGGGGCCGTGTCGGAAATCGCCACGACAGGCGACCGCAACAGGGCCAATTCCTCTGGGCTAAGTTTGGTGATTGGCTCCGCCAGGAGATGGATCTGCTGGTCGAGGACGTCGGATTTTATTTTCAGTTTGTCGAATTCCGCCAGCATCAGCTTCTTGGCCTGCTCGCGCCGCGCTTCCTCCTGGCGTTCCCGCACGACGATGGCCCGCAGCATCTGGTTTTCTTTCACCAGCCGATCGGTTTCCTCCGGCGTCTCGCCGTTCAGCTTCGCGTTGGCCAACTGGCCGCTCGCCTCGTCCAGTTGCGCGCGCAGATCCGCGATCATTTTCTCAGAATCCTGGTTCGCCTTCTGGCTCGCCACGAGCTGGCCGCGTAGCTTCTCGAGCTGCTGTTTCACGTCCTCAAGCTCCTGCGCCTTGCGCGGACGATCGGCGCTGATTTCGCGCACGGTGTTCTCCGCGTCGGCCAGCTTTTTCTGGAGATCGCTGTTTTCCGCCATCAGCACCTGCACGCGGGCCTTGGCGTCGCCGGCGATCTTCAATTCGCGCACCGCATCGTCGCGCTCGCGTTTCATGGCGTCGCGTTCCTGCGCCACGCTGGCGACTTCTTTGCGGGAATCGAGCAGCTTGCTCTTTGCCTCGCTGTTCTCCTTCTCCGCCGCGGTGCGTCCGGCTTCCGCCGCTTCGAGCGCCTTCTTCAATTGCGTGATCTGACCCTGAAGCGCCGTGGTCGCCTTTTGATCGTTTGCGCCGCTTGACTGGATGACTTGCAACGACTCTTGCGCTGCGATCAGCTGGTCCCGCACATCCTTCTCCGCCTGGGTCGCCTTCGCCACCTGACCCCTGGCCTGCTCGAGTTCGGCATTTGTTTGCTGCAGTCTGGTCGAGATTTCCGATTTCTCCTTTTGCGCGGTCGAGATTTCCTTTTGCGACTTCTTCAGCTCTGTCTCGAGGGTCTCGACGCGGGCACGCAATTCCCTGGTCGCGTCGCGGATCGCGGCCTGCATGTCCACGGGTGGCGCAGCCTGCGGCCGCCCGATTTCCACGCTGGGACCGGACGAGGAAACGCTAGGTGGGGCGGCGGTGCTCTCGCGTTCTGTCTCGGGCGGTTGAGCGTTGGCGGCGAGATCGCTCTGCGTGTCAATCTTGCTTTGCAGACGCAGGATGGCCTCGCCGATCTTGCGACCGCGGTATTCCACGATCGCCGGTTGCCAGTCGGCGCTGTTCTTTTTCAGCTCTTCCAGCATCGAACCGGCGAAACGTAATTTGGCCAGGGCGGGCTGGAGCTGGTTGTCGCGCTCGAGTTTTTCCGCCTGTTGCGCGGTCATGTACGCTTTCAGGAAAACTTCCGAGGGATCGAACTCCTGGGCAAAGGAATGGAGTGGCAGCGCAATAACAGCGACGACGGGAAGGAGAAGCAGCCCGAGTTTATTCATCGCAGAGTCCGCGGAGGATAGCTGACCCGCCGGGCGGTTGCAACGCCCGGAAGGGGCGGCGAGCGCCTTTGCCTTTGCAATTGTGCGCGGAAAAATTAGAGTCGCAGCGCGACGGTGGCCATAGCTCAATGGTAGAGCCCCAGATTGTGGTTCTGGCTGTTGCGGGTTCGAGTCCCGTTGGCCACCCCGCGGCAGTTTTTGCCTTCTTTATTTCGGAAGAACATTTCTGGCATGGTGACTGCTAAAAAGCCGGCATGATTCCAACGGCTGACTTCTCCTGCGATCGCCCATTACAAGACGGACTTAAGTTCTGGCAGCGCCTGCTCAACGAAGAAGAGCTGCAGCAATGCGATCCGCTGGAGAAATTACTCGTGGGCTGTGAGATTATCGCTGCGCTGGACGGCGTTGATCTTCTCGCCGCCTAACCTCTGAGCCGGAGGCGCGACTCGGGGGCGCCGACAACGAGCGGCCGCGAGTCCGCCGCTTGAAACGCGTGCGACCCGCGGCGCAGGGCTTTCGATCAACCAAAAGAAGGTGGCGGGCATGCGCCGCCCGTTCTTCCTTTTGGCAGCTCACCGGATCGAATCGTTCCAGGCACGCATCGTTAGGCAGGCCTGCCACGCCTCCTGGCAATGGTAACAACTGCGTAACTTTTCCGAACTTTCGTCCGCCTGGGGCCCTTGGCCATTGTTGCAATCGAGCGCGAACAAAACGCGCCGAAACAACAACTAAACCAAGAAGGGAATCGAAGTATGAAAAACCAAACTATCAAGTGGCTCGGAGCCGCAGCACTGAGCCTCATTCTTATGGCGGTGGCGGCACCGAATGCCCTCACCCGCACAACACTCACCGCCACCGTGGCCGGTCAGCAGTGCCAGGGCGGAGACGGCGTCAGCGTCACGCTGACCGCCACGCTCTCTCCGCCGCGCTCCGGCGTCACCTATGCCTGGGACTTCAACAACGACGGCGTGCTCGACACCTCCCCAAGCACTGATCCCACGGTTTCGACCGTTTATCCCGATGAAGTGCAAGCGACTGCGACGGTGTCGGTGATGAAAAACGGCCGGACCAAAGGTAGCGACTCGGTCACCTTCCAGACCCTGCGCTGCCCTTGATGAGCTTGCATCTCCTCTGAGCAACCAAAGGAGGGCGCAGGCTCCCCTGCGCTCTCCGCACGCTCTATCTTCCTTCTCGATAGAGTGCGCGAACCAGTCGGAGCGACTTTTCGTTAGGCAAGACTTTCTGTTCCATCTGATTCATGACGTAGGCAAAGGCCACGCGGTTTTCCGGGTCGGCGAACGCGAGGCTCCCACCGGCGCCGGGATGTCCGAAGGCAAGCGGCGCGGAACCGAACATTCGCTTCTCTGCCCCAGGCGGATCCTTCATGAAACCGGCGGAAAATGCCGTGGGCAGGAGGAAGACGCGATCTGTGCCGGACGCCAGTGTGGTCGTCATCTGCTCGATTGTGGCAGCGGAGAAAAGCCGGTGCCCGTCCAGTTCACCGCCACCCGCGAGCAGAGCGTAAAACCTACCCAGTGCGTGGGCGCTACCGATCCCTCCGAGTGAGACGAGGGAGTGGGCACGGTTCTCCGGCGCATTCATCGCGCTGACCGCCTGCAGGCCACGTGGTGAGGCAAAGACGCGGCGCTGCAATGTCCCAGGAGTCGTGAGGGCGCGGTAGAAGGGATCCAGCGGCGGCCCCGCTGCCTTCGCGGCATAAACGGTGGCGGCGCGGGCGTTTTCTTCCTCCGGCAGACCGATCCAAAGGTCGAGGCCAAGGGGATCGCCAAACACCTCGCGCCAGTAGTTGCCGATGGTGCGGCCGGCGATGCGCCGGACCAGTTCGTCGAGCAGAAAACCGAAGGTGCGCGCGTGGTAACCGTGGGCTGTGCCGGGTGGCCAAAGCGGTTCCTGCTTTTCCAGCGCGTGCACGACGGACGCGTGGTCGGTTAACTCCGCAGGTTGATCGAGTGCGGCCAGGCCGGCCTGGTGGGAGAGGACTTGCGCGAGGGTGATCGCGCCTTTGCCGGCTTGGGCGAACTCGGGCCAGAATTCGGCCACTTTGCGTTCCAGGCCGATCGTTTCTTCCTGCAGGACGTGCAACAGGCAGGCGCTGCCCAGACCCTTCGTCGCCGACCAGAAGAGCACGATCGTATCGGCCGTCCAGGCCTCTTCCCGGCGCGCGTCGCGGAACCCTCCGTGCAGATCGAGAATCGGGCAGCCATCCTGCCAGATCGAGAGCGCGGCCCCCAGTTCGCCCGCCTGCTCGAAATTTTCCCGGAAGAGCGGCTCGAGCCGCCCGGCCAGCTCGTCACTGCGGATCGTCCTCAAGCGGCGCTCCGCCTAACGAAAGGCCTAATAGTCGCGGACGTAGGGGTATTTGGATTCGTTCCCCAATTCCGGCGGGAATTCGCCATACCCTCGATGAATCCAGGGAACATCACTGCGCAGAACCGGATAATAGGTGCCCTTGTAGACCGGGAAAGGCCAGAGCAGCGTTTCGTAAAAGCCCACCCCGAAACGCGCAAAAGCGCGCCCCGTTCCCTTGACTACGCCGTAACCGGCCGCGGCAGAGTTGCCCTGATTGGTGTTGATCGTGGCGATCGTAACCGGAATCTCGGCCCAGCCGAAAACCATGTTGGAGAGGCCGCGCCCCAGCTTCCGCGTCGGTCCATAGTCGGCCGCTGGTGGATCCTGGATGTCGGCCAACGCCGCGGTGGCGAAGCCGGCGCAGAGCAGCGCGATAACGAACGATTTCATGGAGCGCCTCGAGTAAATCGGTTCGGCGCGCCGATTGCAACACTTCTTTAGCGAAGCGCGGTGGCCGCCTTTTCCTTCCTCGTCGCGAAGAATGAGGCGAGCGTCGTTCCGGCGAGGACGAGCAGGATGACGATGAGCGAAAGCCAGCTTTGGATCTTGAGCCACGGCTCCAACAGCATTTTGATGCCGACGAAGCAAAGGATTAAGGCCAGCCCGATCCGGAGATAAATGAATCGCGCGACGAGGTTCGCGAGCAGGAAGTAAAGTGAGCGCAGGCCGAGGATGGCGCAGATGTTCGAGGTGTAGACGATGAAGGTGTCGCGCGTGATCGCCAAGACTGCCGGGATGGAATCAACCGCGAAGACAAGATCCATCAACTCGATCACGATCAGGACGAGGGCGAGTGGCGTGAGCATCCGCCGGCCGCCGACCAGCGCGATAAACTTGGGACCGTGATAATCGCTCGTCACCGGGACGAGGCGCCGCACCGTGCGCAGGAGGAAGTTGTGCTCCAGATCGATCGGCTGCGATTTTCCCAGGAGCATGCGCAATCCGGTAATGACGAGGAACGCTCCGAAAAGATAGAGGACGAAATGGAAGCGCGAGACCAGGGCGACCCCGAGCCAGATCATGATGGCCCGCATCACGAGCGCACCCAGGATGCCCCAGATCAAAACCCGGTGCTCGTAGCGCGGCGGCACTCGGAAGTAGGCGAAGATGAGCCCGAAGACAAAAATATTATCGACGCTGAGCGAGTACTCGATCAGGTAACCGGTGAAAAAATCAATCGCCTGCTCGGAGCCTTGCCACCACCAGACGAACACGTTGAAGCTGAGCGAGAGCCCGACCCAAAGGAAGCTGCGCCTGACCGCGCTGCGCAGACTAATCCGGTCGTGGGCACGATCGGTGAAAAGATCAACGGCCAGCGCGATCAAAACCCCAATATGAAAAGCGACCCAAAACCAGATGCTGACCGACACGAGGCGCTAGGTTTCCACGAGTGTCGCGGCCCGGCAATCGGAAACAACTCGCGCTCCGTTTGCGAGGCGGGGCTGCTCGTGCATCATTACCTCCCCAGATTTCTATGGACGCAGAACTGCAAAAGTTAGTGGATGCCGGAAAGCTGACGACTGCAGGTGCAGAACAGCTCGAACAACTCAAGCCCGGCGCCTTCTGCCTGCACAAGAGTTGGGGCTTCGGTCGCGTCGCCGATTGGAACCTGCTCCTCAATCAGATCTTGATCGATTTCGAAAAACGCAAGGGCCACCCGATGCAGCTCCAGTATGCCGCGGACAACCTGACCCCGATTCCGGCGCAGCATGTCCTTGCCCAGAAGGCGAACGATCTTCCCGCGCTCAGGCTGCAGCTGAAAGAGAACGCGACCGGCATGATGCGGAACATTCTCGAAAGCCTCGGTGGCAAGGCGACCCAGAGCCAGATCAGCGCCTGGTTGTTAGGCGATGTCTTCAGCGAGCCGGAATTCAAACGCTGGTGGGACTCGACCAAGAAGCTGCTCAAAAAGGAAGGCCACTTCCTTATCCCGACGAAGAAGAACGATCCGATCGAGTTGCGCTCCGCGCCGGTTTCGCGCGCCGATGAGCTTCTCACTTTCTTCAATCAGTCGCGCCAGTCCAAGGAGCAGGGCACGGCTTTGGATCAGATCATCAAGCTGCACCACGAATTCAAAGAGCCGGCAAAGCAGTTGCAGCCAGTGGTCGATGCGATCGAGGAGACGGCGCGGCGCAACCAGAGGCTCAATCCCGCCATGGCCTTCGAGCTCGTCCTGGGGCGCGACGACCTGCTCCAGCGCGAGCCGAAGCTGCGCAGCTCGCACCCGGACCTCACGGTGGAGCGTTTGATCGTCGAGGAGGAGCCGCGTCTCGAGACCATTCTCCCCAAAATTCCTTCAGCCAAGGAACGCCGCATCCTGTATGCCTTCCCCGCCGCCCTCGGCGAACGCTGGACGGTGCGTGCCCTCCAGCTCATGCAGGGCAGCAATGCGCGTCTCGTTTCGTCGATGCCTAAGGTCTTCGCCGAAGCTGGCAGACTGCCCGAGCTGCGCGCCGCGCTCGATCGCAGCCTGCGCGAGCATTCTGCGACTAGCGAGACGCTCTTCTGGCTCTGCAAAAATCGGGCGGACTGGCCGGAGCTGATCAATCCCGAGCTGCTCAGCGCCATCCTGTCGGCCTGCGAGCGCGATCAGCATAACGAGAGCAACAGTCGCAGCACCCGCCTGCGCGACCTGCTCCTGTCCGATCGCTCCCTTATCCCGGACCTCTTCGCCGGCGCCGAGCTCGGCCTGGCGCGCGACGCGATGCGCCGCCTCATGCTCAGCCCGGTGTTCGACGAGCTGACCAAGCGCTCGCTCATGGCGCGCATCATCAAACTCTATCCCGACCTGCAGAGCCTCGTGAGCGGCGAGCAGGCGGAGGAAAAGAGTGAATCGCTCGTGGTTTCCTGGAGCAGCCTGCAGAAACGCAGGGCCGAGCTCGAGGAGTTGGTGAACAAGAAGATTCCCGAGAATAGCAAGGAGATCGGGGTCGCGCGGTCCTACGGCGACCTGCGCGAAAATTTTGAATTCAAGGCGGCCAAGGAAATGCAGGCCGTCCTGATGCGGCGCAAATCGGAGCTGGAGGTCGCTCTGACCAACGCGCGCGGCACCGCTTTTCAGAATCCTGATCTCTCCCAGGTTTCGATCGGCACCATTGTCACCCTGCGAGACACCGAGACAAACGAGGAAGAGATCTACACCATCCTCGGCGCTTGGGACGGTGACCCGGACCGGGCCATCATTTCCTACCAGACTGCGATCGGGCAATCATTGTTAGGCCACCGGCTCGGCGAAGTCGTGGAGCTGAACGCCGAGGGCGATTCCGGCCGCTACGCCATCATTGCGATCGAGGCCGCGCCGCTCGACGAAGTACCGCCCGATCCCGAGCTACTCGAGTCCGTCGCTTCCGAGACCGCCTGACGGTTACTGGAGCTTGTCGAACCGCGCTTCCTCGTCGAGCACGCTCTGCGCGTGATCGAAAATCTCGCGCGCTTCCTCGGGGGAATTTCCGACCGCCGTCAAGCCGAGCCGCCCTGTGCTGCCGAGGGCACTGAGCATGTGGAAGACGATGCCGGTCTGTCGCACTTGTCCGAAATGAAGCCCGCGCCGCACGACGAGGTCGAAGAGATCATCCGGCGTGTAACCGCGGTAGAGCGGCGACTCGAGGTGATCGCTTGCGACGAGGAATTTCTTCTGACCGTTAGGCGCGGTAAAGGTCGCGCTTTCGGCGTCATAGAAGCCTCCCGTCAGGAACTGGAGCGTCAGAAACGGATGGGTCGTGCCGCCCTTGCGCAGATTGATCTCGATCGCGTAGGTCTCCCAGTCCGCTTTCTCGTCCGCCCGCGTCACGACAAAATCGAGCGCGAAACGACCGATCACGCCGGCGTCGCGCAAGAGATCGCCCACCTTGGCCGCGTCCCGTGTGATCGCGGCCGCGTAGGCCGGATCGGCCGGGAAGATGCAGCCGAGATAGCTTTGCCCGCTCGGCCCGCCGAGCATTTGATCATGTGTCGAGAGCAGCTGCACCTCGCCCAACGGCGTGATACGCAGTTGCACGCTCGGGCTGCGCACTTCCGACGCGCCCACCCCGACTCGCTCCTCCACCACTCCACCGCGCTCGCGAAACTTCGCCGCGTAATCCTCGAATCGGGTCCCCGCTTTCTCGAAGTTCATCGCGCGCACGCGCTCCTCGATCGTCCCCTCGGCCGAGCCCATGAGGTGGAAGAGATCGACCATGGCGTTGCCTTCGCCGGAGACGCCTTCGTTCAGTTTCACGACGGCCTGCGCCATGGAAGGGCGTTGCGTGTGCATCTGGCCGAGCGCGGCGACGACTTCGTCGATGCTGCGCAGGTTCTCGAACCCGAGCGGGTAATTGATTCCGGCCCGGGCGAAAAGCTGACGGCAACCGGTCTTGGTGCCGAACGAAAAATGCCGCGGATCGGCGCCATAGAGCGGAATGCCAAGGCGCAGGGCGAGATTCCGCTCCAGATACGTGGTGTTGTAGCAAACGAGATGGGCGCGCTCCTTATCCTGGATCGCCGCGGCGACCCGCTCGAGCAGGCGCGGCCGTTCCAGCAGCTTGAGGCTGAGCGGGCGAGGGGAATCGTCGTAGGGCGTGAGGAGGGTGAGGCGGCGCATCGCGTGGCTGCGAATCACACCCGGCAGCAGATCGAGATAATATTCGACCACGCTGGGATGGATCGCCTGGGAAGTGACGTAGATGAGACGCGCGCGTGGCTGCGCCAGGAGCAAAAGGAGAAAGAGAAAACGCTCTTCATATCCCTGCACCTCGAATCCGCTGACCGCCATCTCGAGCGAGATCGACGGGACCACCACGATCGTTTGCTCGTCCTGGTTGAAGCGCTCGATCGAGCGCCAGAGCGGCTCGAGCTTTTTCTGGAGAAAATCAAACCGGGCCGCGGCCTCTTCGGCAGAAAGCTCCGGCGGAAGGCCAATCAGTTCGGGATTGCGTGTCATGTCAGCAAAGGAAGCGATCGTGCCGGGCGGCGTTAGGCGAGGCGAGAGAATTCTGGTCGTCGGGCGATTGGCTGGCAAAAAAATATTTGGCGCGTAAGGCCGGTCCCAGTCAGGCCCCTGGCCGCGACTTGCGCGGCGAGTCGTTAGGGGCGAAAGACGTTTTCGAGCGAGGAGATCTGCTTGTGTGAAAATCCAACCATTGCAAATCGGGCCCGTTGCGCTGGGCGGAACGCTGCCTGTCTTCATTCTCGGCCCGTGTGTGATCGAGTCGGAGAAGTTTGCGTGGCGTATGGCGCGCAAGATCGCGCAGGTTTGTGCTGCGGAAAAAACCTCCTTCATCTTCAAGGCTTCCTACGACAAGGCGAACCGCACTTCCGTCCGCTCCTATCGCGGGATCGGGGCGCGCGAAGGTTGCGCCTTACTGGCGGAGATCGGGCGCGAGATCGGGATGCCGGTTACGACCGATGTGCATTCGCCTAACGAAGCGAAAATCGCGGCCGAGTTCATCGATGTCCTCCAGATTCCGGCCTTCCTTTGCCGCCAAACCGACCTGATCCGGGCCGCCGCCGAGACGGGCCGGGTCGTGAATGTGAAAAAAGGCCAGTTCCTCGCGCCGTGGGACGTGCGCAATATCGCGGAGAAGCTCGAGGCTTTCGGCGCCAGGAAATATTTCTTCACCGAGCGGGGGACGACCTTCGGCTACAACAATCTCGTGGCCGACATGCGCGCACTCGCCTGGCTGCGCGAGGAGGGTTACCACGTGATCTTTGATGCGACCCATTCGGTGCAGCGTCCAGGTGGAGCAGGTGATGCAACGTCGGGCGATGCCGCGCTCGCACCCGTGTTGGCGCGGGCGGCGGTGGCGGCCGGTTGCGATGGGATTTTCATGGAGGTGCACGATAACCCCAGCCGCGCGCTCTCGGATGGGCCGAATCAAGTTCCGCTAAAGGATTTGCCGAAGCATGTCCGCATGTTAAAAGCTATTCATGCTGCCGTGTCGTAGCGGGCGCTTCTGGCGAGGCGCACGCCTGAGTTTGCTCCTGTTGCTCGTGGGTGGCTCCCTGGCTTTCGCCGGCGGCAAACATCGGAAAGCCACGCCGAGCCCGAGTCCCGGCGAGCCGAAAGAGGAGCTCGGCCTGAAGAATATCCCGCTCACCGTCGGCCATGAAGCGAAAGGTCTCGTCCTGCCCAATTACGACCTGCGTGGCCGTCTCCTCGGACGCTTCGAAGCCGCCACCGCCGCGCGAGTCGACGAGAACCACGTGCGTTTCACCGACTTGAACATGACGACCTACGATGAAAAGGAGAAACCCGACCTCAGCGTCGCCATGACCGATGCGACCCTGGACCTCGAGACGAGGGTGATCGATTCGAAGGAACGGACTACAATCAAGCGCACCGATTTCCAGATTGCTGGCGACGCCATGTCTTTTAGCACCCTGACCCATCAGGGAACGCTCAAGGGCAACGTGCACATGACGATTTTTAAACAGAGCGATCTTACTGGTAGTCCTCCAAATAAATGAGCCGTTCCCTTTTAGCGATCATTTCTTGCCTGCTTCTGGCCGCGTCGCATTCCAGCGCCCAAACCCCGGCCCGCCCGGCGGCCGCGAAGAAGGAAGCGACACCCGCGCCCGCGGCGACCGACGCGAAAGGCGAGCAGATCACGACGCAGATCTACTCGGACGAGGCTTCCTTCGACACGGAGAAGCGGATCGGCATTTTCACCGGTCACGTCCGGGTCTTCGATCCGCGCTTCAACATCCAGGCGGACAAGATGACCGTTTACATTCACAAGGAGGAAGGCGAAGGCCTCGAGCGCGCCATCGCCGAGGGTCATGTCGGCGTGGTGCGCGATAAGACCGATTCGAAAAAAGGGGAGGCGACCTCCAAAGCGGTCGGCCTGTCCGACAAGGCGGTTTATACCTCCTCGGATGGCAACGTCGTGCTGACCGGAAGCCCCCGGGTGCAACAGGGCCTCGACACCCACGTCGCGACCAGCCCTGACACCGTGATGATCCTGAATCAGGACGGTCATCTCAGGACACAGGGACCGAGTCGGACCGAAATCCGGCAGCAAACCAAGGAAGAGAAAAACGGGAAACCGGGGCCGGCTGGGACAGCGGTGAAGACGCCATGATCAGCGAAACCGCGCCGCCACCCGCGCCTGATTCCTCCTTGCGGACGGCTACCCCGCAGGAACATCCGGAAGTCCTGCTGACGGACGACCTGGTCAAAATCTATGACGGCCGCGCCGTTGTGAACGGGATCAAGCTCGAGGTCGGGCAGGGGGAGATCGTCGGCTTGCTCGGCAAGAACGGCGCCGGAAAAACAACCAGCTTTTACATGATCGTCGGGCTCGTTAGGCCAAACAGCGGCCGGGTCGTTTTCTCCGGCACCGACGTGACCAACTACCCGATGTATAAACGGGCCCGTCTCGGGATGGGTTATCTGCCGCAGGAGGAATCGATCTTCCGCAAGATGACGGTCGAGCAAAACATCATGGCCATTCTCGAGACGATGTCGTTGAGCAGACAGGAACGCCGCCATCGCTGCGACGAGTTGCTACACCAATTCGGGATCGAGCGGATCGCGAAAAATACCGCGCTCACCCTGAGCGGCGGGGAAAAGCGCCGCCTGACGATCGCCCGTTCCCTCGTCACGCGCCCGAAGTTGCTCATGCTGGACGAGCCTTTCAGCGGAGTCGACCCGATCGCCGTTTACGACGTGCAACAGCTAGTCGTGAACCTGCGTAAATCGGGTCTCGCCATTCTCATTACCGACCACAACGTGCGCGAAACACTCTCGATTGTGGATCGCGCCTACCTCATTGATGAGGGCCGCGTCGTCAGCGAAGGGACGAAGGATTTCCTGATCAACGACCCGATCAGCCGCCAGCTTTACCTCGGCGAACGCTTTCAGATGTAAACCAAAGGAGCCGCATGCAAACCGCCAACGCCAACCCGGCCATCAAAGTCACCGGCCGCCATCTCGCGATCACCGACGCCATCAACGACTACGCCACGCGCAAGATCGAGGGACTGCACCTCGATTATCCAAAAATCATCGAGGCGCACGTCATCCTCGGGGTCGAAAAATACCGCCATTGGGCGGAAGTGATCCTGGTTTGCTCCAACCACATCACGATCGAGGCGCAGGAGGAAACGAACGATCTCTACGCCGCCATCGACGCGGTCATGGACAAGATCGCGCGCCAGATGCGCAAGTACAAGACCCGCCTCCTCCGCCGGCATCGGCCGCGCAAGGATGATATCCGGCACCTTGAAGAGCAAATTCTGCATCCTGAGCCGGTTGAGGAGAACGAGCACCACGAGCACACGGTGGTGCGGACCGAGCGTTACCCAGTCAAGCCGATGTTTGTCGACGAGGCCGTCTTGCAAATGGAGATGTCGACCCGGCAGTTCCTCGTTTTCATGAACGCGCGGAATTCGCGGGTCAACGTCCTCTACCGGCGCAAAAGCGGGGATTTCGGCCTGATTGAACCGGTCTCGGGATAGCTTGTCTCGCGCCAACCGTAGTGCCCCAAGTCGCTGTGCGTGTCGCACTTCGTGACACTTATGTTCATATTATGAACGCGTCACCAACTCAATCCCACCGCTTTTCCCTCGTGAACGCCTCGGGGCACGGTCGTTGCTAAGCAAAGGGAAGAACTATCAGCCATGCTTACTATCTCCGCTTTCATCCTCACCACCGGTTCCATCCTCACAAGCGTCTGGTGGGCCTGCAAAAACGAAGACGTAACGCCGGTCGGGCCGTCGAGCGACATCGCCTCGATCTGATTTAGGCGCCCTCGGTTGGGAACGCCGGCAGGACCGACTTCTCCATTCCGATGGCGAAGGTAGGAAACTGCGGGGTCCAGCCCAGTTCCCGCAGTTTGCGATTCGAGACCCGCTTGTTGCTGGAACCACGCTTACGATTTTCTCTTCTCCTGCCCTCCGGAGGAATTGGGCGATCCAGTTTGGTCGCGAGCCAGGTGTAAGCCTCCTGCTGAAGGATTGGATTGCTATCGGTCACGTTCACGACCAAGTCCCTCGCGGAAAGCGTGACGAGATGAACCAGCGCTGACGCAATATCGTCGCGATGGACCTGGTTGAGGAAACGACTAGTTCCCTCTTCGATCCGCGCTTCGCCGAAGAGGAATTTGCGCAGAAGAGCCGAACGGCCCGGCCCATAAATCCCAGCGAGGCGCGCCACCACGCCGCCGTCTTTCCTGACAAGATCCTCCGTCGCACGAAGAATTTTTCCGGTCTCGTGACCCGGTTCCGCCGCGCTCTCCTCGTCGACCCATTCCCCTTCCGTCTGCGCGTAAACTGAGGTGCTGCTGGTATAGAGGCAAACGTTTGGAGTCAAGACGGCGAGAAGATTCCTCGCGCCCTCCAGATAAACCCGTCGATACGCTTCCGCTCCACCGCCTCCGGAGCTGGCGCAGTGGATCACCGCGTCGAACCTGGCCGCCGCCGCTTCCACGGCCGGCCGCTCGGTTATATCGACCGCGCGCACAGGATAAGGCTTGGCGGTTAGATGAGCCGCGGACTCCGCCGAGTGCGTCCAGCCTTCCACCTCCCACTGCGCGGCGTGAAAAAGATCCGCCGCGGCGATCCCAACATAGCCGCAGCCCGCGATCAGGACCCGAGCCATCAGTTCGCGACCGGAACGATCTCGATTTCCTGGAACGGTTCGTTCTGCACTGCGCGCACCTGCTTGAGCCGGATCAACTCGAGCAGAGCGAGGAAGGTGACCACGATCTCCACTCGAGAGGCGATCCGCGCGAAGAGCTCCGAGAAACGGACCGAATGGCCACCCGCCAGGGTTTGCAGGATACGTTCGATCTTGTCGGAGACGGTAAAGTTCTCGCCGAAAATTTCCCGCAGATCTTCCTTCGCATCGAGCCGCTTGAGCACATTCTGAAAGGCGTTGATTAGTTGAAAAATTCCGACCTCGCCCAGATTGAGCGATGCGATCTCCGGCGCCACGCCATCTCCGATGCGCGAGAAGATGCGCTCCTGCTCCAGCTCGCGCGTCTGCAGCTGCGCGGCCGCTTCCTTGAATTTCTTGTATTCGATCAACTGCCGGATCAAATCCCAGCGCGGATCGGTCTCGTCCACATCCTCCTCTGGCGGCTGCTGATCGACCGGGAGGAGACTGCGGCTTTTCAGATAGATCAGATTCGCCGCCATCACGACGAACTCGCCGGCGACATCGATATTTAGCTCCTTGAAAGCCTGGAGGTATTCGAGGTACTGCTGCGTAATCCGCTCAAGCGAAATGTCGTAGATGTCGAGCTCGTCGCGCTTGATCAGGTAGAGCAGGAGATCGAGCGGGCCTTCGAAAATCTCGAGGCGGACTTTGTATTCGGTCTCCATCGTTAGGCTGCGATTTTAACGGCGCGGGAGGAGGTTGTCATGTGGACGTTTCGTTGTGCGAAACGCCGGGGCGACTGGCGCGCTCGCCCGCGCCCCTCACAGGGAGGCAGCTACAACGGGGTTACGACTTTTTCACGCGATTCCACACCTCGTCCATCTCCGCCAGGTCGAGCCGGCCGAGTTCCTTCCCGGCGGCTTTTAGTTCCCTTTCCATCGCGTGGAAGCGGGTGATGAATTTCTCCGTGGAAGCCGCCAGCACCGTCTCGGCCTCGAGCCCTTTTTTCCGGGCCAGATTGACCGCCGCAAACAGGAGATCGCCGATCTCCTCGGCAATGGCGTTCGTCTCCCCCGCGGCGATCGCTTCCTTCGTCTCGGCCAGTTCTTCATCCACTTTCGCGATCACGTTCGCGAGATCGCTCCAATCGAACCCGACCCGCGCTGCTTTCGTTTGCGCCTTTTGTGCCAGCATTAGGGCCGGCAACGATCTCGTCAGGCCACTGAAGTAGGCCGCGTCGCCCGATTTTTTTTCAGCCCGCTTAATCTCATCCCATTGCTTGAGCACCGCGCCGGTGTCGCGCGCCTCGCTTTCCCCGAAAACATGCGGATGTCGTCGGACCAATTTCTCGACTACTTCCCTGCTCACCTCCTCGATCCCAAAACGCCCCTCCTCACGCGCGATCTGCGCGTGCATGACGACCTGGAGCAGCAGATCGCCGAGTTCTTCTCTCAGGTTGGCGTCATCCTGCGCCCTGATGGCCGCCGCCACTTCATAGGCTTCCTCGAGCAGGCCGGGGACTAACGATTCGTGTGTCTGTTCACGATCCCAGGGACAGCCGCCCAGCGCACGCAGTTGCGCTACGATCTCGCAGAGCCTCGCAAATTCCGTCATGATCTCAGATCCGCCAGAGCGAGCGATGACTGCCGAACTCGGATATCTCACCCGAGGTTTTGCGGCCAACGTAGATCGCGATCCCGATCACGCTCACGAGCGTGCCGACGAAGATGATGGCGACGAGCCACGACGGGATGTGGCCGACGCGGAGCGCGCGGTAAAAGGCGCTGACCGTATCAATCGGCTCGGTCGCGTGCAGGAAAATCTTCATCACCCACGCGATCATGATGAGGATGAAGATGAAGACGTAGTTGCGTTTCAGGCGGCGGCCGACCGCTTCGAGTTTGCCGATCTTGAACGAGGGCAGGATCAGATCTTCGCAGACCAGTTTTTTCCATTCGCCCTGCAGGAGATGGCGATTCTCCATGATCATGGGCACGAGAAAGTGCGCCTCGAGCATGCGCACCCGGGCGCGGAAGGCGTCGTAGAAGCGGTAGCGGCGCGCCTCAATCCAGAGCATGATCCAGACGATCGCGAGGTTGAAGAAGAAGATGATATGCGGCACGCCGGCATTGGAGAACGCGATCGTGATGATGGCCGTGCTACTCGTGACGGCCCAGTTCGTGGTCGTGTCGAGCCGTTGCCGCCAGACCATGATCCGGCCCAGCTCGCCCCGGTAGAAATGCGACATGGCGTTGACGTAGCCCTGGTCGTAGAGGCTGCCGTGCTCGGGGTGGTGCGGCTCGTCGATCGGGTGCTGATTTTCGTTCGCCACGTGTCCCGAATAGTTCGACATCGCCGCGCTGCACGTCAATCTATCAATTCAACGCGCCATGATCTCTCCGCTGCTCGATGGGTTGCTCGACCCGAACCACGTCATTCTCGAATTGCGCGGGGGAACGGCGGGGGAAGCGGTCTGGGAAATCATCGAGCTCTTGCGCGAGAGCGGCGGATTGACCAGGCCAAAGGAGTTTTTCGAAGCGGTCATGGCCCGCGAGGTAAACGCCTCGACCGTGGCCAATGGCGGCGTTGCCTTCCCGCACGCCCGCACCGACCTGGTCGAGCAGGTCGTGCTCGGGATCGGGCGCAGCCGCGAAGGCATCGCGTTTGGCGAGGCGGGAGAACTGGTCCATCTCATCTTTCTCATCGCTGTCCCGCAGCAGATGGTGAACGATTATCTGATCTGCGTCGGCGGGCTGGCGCGGCGCCTGAACAAGGAGGCGACCCGCCAGGCGCTGCTCGAAGCTTCAACCCCGGCTGAGTTCCTCGGCCGGCTGCGCCACGACGAGTGAATCGTTAGGCAGAAGCCGGCCCGCGCGGTAATACCAGCGGTGCAGCTGGGCCGGGGATAAGCCGCACTTGTAGAGAACGATGAAGAGCCCGTTCTCGAGCGAGGTCCGCCACGCGCCGCGGCGGAGATGGCGCCGGCCGGAAGAGGCGAGGGGCGGATCGAGTACCGCCACCGGCCCGGCCCGCCGCAGCCGCTGGGAAAACTCCATGTCCTCCATCAGCGGGATCGGGGCGAAGCCGTCGAGGGCGCGAAAAGTGTCGCGCCTAACGAAAATAGACTGGTCACCAAAAAAGCTCCCGCCATGCCGGGTGAGGAAGCGCGCCGCGACTTCGAGCCAGCGCAGCCGGGGATGCCGCCCGTCGAACTTGCGATAGAACGCGCCCCCGATAACCGACGGTGCGCGGAGGGCGGACTGGATCGCCGCGAGGTGCTCCCCGGTCAGGATCGAATCGACGTGGTGGAAAATCAGAGCGTCACCGGTCGCGTGTTGCGCGGCCAGGTTCATCTGCGCGCCGCGGTGCGGTTCCGTGGCCCGGAGGTAAATGCCGCCGGCCCGCGCCACCAATGCCTCAGTGGTCGCAAGAGGCGAGGCGTCGGCCACGATCACCTCGTGCAGGTCGTTTAGCCTAACGAGTGGAGGGAGCGCGCGCGCGAGCTCAGCCTGGTCGTTCCAGATGGGGATGATGACGCTGAGCCGCAGCGGGGCGGTCGCCGGCTGGTTCACTTGGACTTGTTCAGGAGCCGATTGCGCGCGCGATCCAGCGCGCGCCGTTCGCTCGCGGTGAGGCTGCCGATGCCTGACTTGGAGATCTTGTCCAGCACCGGGTCGATCGATTCGTAGATGTTCTCCGGTTCCACCACCCGGCGGACCGACTCCCGCGGGACGACCCGGAGCGAACGTTTGGAGCGCCAGCGCGAGGTCCAATCGGTCAGCCATTCGAAGTCCGTCCCGCTGGCGCGCAGTTGCACGAAACCGTAGGCCAGCGCCACGCTGACCCAGAGCACCGCGAGCTCCGACCAGCCATGGTAGGCGAGCAGCTGCAGGGAATAGGCGCCGACAAAAATCAGCGCGACCCATTTCGCGAGCACGCGCAGGAAGAGCTCCACGTTTGGGTAGATCGCGGCGAAGGCGACGAAGATGGCGAAGTGGATCGTGGCCGAACCGCCCAGCCCGGTGCGTTGCCAGAGCCCCCAGATGCTGAGGAGGAGGGGCGGCGCGAAGAGGAGCAGAGCGTAGAGCGCAATGAAAGCGCTCCGGCCGATGAAGCGTTCCACTTCCCGCCCGAAGGCGAAGAGCATGTACATTTCAATGGCAAACCAGATCAATCCCGAGGGCGGATGCACGAACGCGTAAGTCGCGAGCTGCCAGAGGCGGCCCCCGTGCAGCACCTGCGCGCTGTCAAAAGTCAGTGCGGCCAGGACGGAGCCCGCGCCGAAGGCGAGAAGGAAACAGGCAAGGATCATGCACGTGACGTGCACGATCACGAGCAGCGTCGTGACATGAATCGGGTAGCGTCCCATCCAGGCTACCGGTTGGTAGTCATCCGATGTCGCGACGCCGAACATATCGACAGTAAACGGCGCGAAAATGAGTAGCGCAAGTTTCCTGGGGGAGCAGCCCACGTGGCGGGCGCGCCCCGGGTGGTCCGCGGGGTTGTGGGCGACACGCCCGCCGCTGCACGGAGGGCAATTTTTCCTTGGCCTACCCGCTGAAGCGTTCAAATTAGGGATTCACCTCGTCTCGGTGATTCTACCACTATGGAAAATATCGCTCCTGCCATCTCACCGCCCAGTGGCATGGGTGAAAACAAGCCGGCCAACCAGGAGGTGCTCGACTGGGTGCACGAGGTCGAGTCGCTGACCGAACCCGACAACATTTTCTGGTGCGACGGCTCCGAGGCGGAGAATGACTATCTTTTGAGCGAAGCCTGTCGGCAGGAAGTGCTGATCAAGCTCAACCAGGAAAAGGATCCAGGCTGCTATCTCCACCGCTCGAATCCGAACGACGTTGCTCGGGTCGAGCAGTTCACTCTCATCTGCACCCCGACAGAGAAAGAGGCCGGGCCGACCAATCATTGGGCGGATCCAGCCGAGACCTACAGCAAGTTGCACGGGATGCTGAAGGGCGCGATGCGCGGGCGCACCATGTATGTCGTGCCCTACATCATGGGACCGCCCGATTCGCCGCTGGCTAAAGTTGGCTATGAGCTGACCGACTCCATCTACGTCGTGTTGAGTATGCGGATCATGACCCGAATGGGCGCGGTCGCCTCCGAGAAGCTGGGCGAAAAAGCCGATGCGGAATTCAACCGCGGCGTGCACTCGCTTCTCGACCTCAACCCGGAGCGCCGCTGGATTTGCCATTTCCCGCAGGACAACGCGATCATCTCGGTCGGCTCCGGTTACGGCGGCAACGTGCTCCTGAGCAAGAAATGTCTTGCGCTGCGCATCGCCTCCTATTTGGCGAAGAAGCAGGGCTGGCTCGCGGAACACATGCTCATCCTCGGAGTCGAATCGCCCGAGGGGAAAAAGCACTATGTGGCGGCGGCTTTCCCGAGCGCCTGCGGCAAGACGAATTTCGCGATGCTGATTCCGCCGGAGCATTTTGCCGGCTGGAAAATCACCACGATCGGCGACGACATCGCCTGGATGCAGATTGGAAAGGGTGGCCGGCTTTACGCGGTCAATCCAGAGAACGGCTACTTCGGCGTCGTGCCCGGCACGAGCTACGGCTCGAACCCGAACGCGATGCGCGCGATTGAGCACGATACCCTCTTCACGAACGTCGCCCTAACGAAGGACGGCGATGTCTGGTGGGAAGGAAAGGATGGCGCCCCGCCGAGCGAGGCGACTGACTGGAAAGGAAATCCCTGGACGTCGGCCTCAAAAGAGAAGGCGGCCCATCCCAACAGCCGTTTTGCGGTGCCGATGCAGAACAATCCGGTGCTCGACCCGGAGGTGGAAAAGCCGGAGGGCGTTCCGATCAGCGCGATCATTTTCGGCGGCCGCCGCAGCGACACCATGCCGCTCGTCTTCCAGGCTAGCGATTGGCAGCACGGCGTCTACGTCGGCGCGACGATGGCCTCGGAGACGACCGCCGCCGCGACTGGTGCGGTCGGCAAGGTGCGGCGCGACCCGATGGCGATGCTCCCTTTTTGCGGCTACAACATCGGCAATTATTTCCGGCACTGGCTTGAGACCGGTCCGCGCCTGACGAATCCACCGCTTATTTTTAACGTCAACTGGTTCCGCAAGGATGCGGAGGGGAAATTCCTCTGGCCCGGCTTCGGCGATAATATGCGGGTCCTGAAGTGGATCATCGATCGCTGCGAAGGCCGTGGAGGAGCGGTGGAAACGCCGATCGGCTCCGTGCCGCGCCCGGAAGATCTCGACCTGGAAGGCCTGGAGAAAGTCTCGCCGGAAAGAATGAAAGAACTCCTGTCGGTCAAGCCGGAGGAATGGACCAGGGAGCTGTCTGGGCAGGAAGAATTTTTCCAATCGCTCGCGCCGAACGTTCCCGAAGAACTGCTCGAGGAGCAGAAGAAAGTCGCGCAACGGCTAGGTCGTTAGGCATAGGTCTTATTGCTCAATAAGCCGAGGCCGACGGCACGATCAGTTGCGCGATGGTCCGCGCGATGATCCCGCACTCGAGGGTGAGGTTCCAGTTCTCGAGGTATTCGATGTCGCAGGCCACTCGGTTCTCGATATCCTTGCTCGTTTGCGCTTCGCCCCGATAGCCACGCACCTGGGCCAAGCCGGTAATCCCGGGCTTCACGAACGTGCGCACCTGATAGTTCGCCATCAGCTTGGCGAATTGCGCGTTGTGCTCGATCAGGTGGGGGCGCGGGCCGACCACGCTCATGTCGCCGCGCAGGACATTCCAGAACTGCGGGACCTCGTCGATGCTCAGCTTGCGGAACCATTTGCCTAACGGATAGACGCGGTCGTCTTCTGTCGTGGCCTGCCGGACGAGATCGGTGTTCTCGGGATGCATGGTGCGGAATTTCCAGATGTTGAAACGCCGGTTCTGGATCCCGGCCCGGGTCTGCTTGTGAAAGAGCGGGCCGGGCGATTGCCAGCGCTGCGCGAGCCAGACGACGAGCGCGAGGGGCGGAAAAAACAGGAGCATGATGGGCAGGGCCAGGGCGAAATCCATCGTGCGCTTGATCCCCCGATTGAACGGGTTTTCCAGCGGCTCTTCCCGTAACCCAATGAAACGAAAACCGTCGTCGTCGAAATGCGTGATCGGGTGACGCAGTTTGTCCTCCAGATCGCTCACGATCAGGAGCCGCACCCCGAGCTGGTCGCAGGTCGCGATGAAATTGCGATTGAGATCGGTGAACTGCGGGAATTCGAGCATGATCACCTGCGTCACGCCATGCTCCTCGATCACGCTGCGGAAGCGGTCGGAACCGCCCAGCACCGGGATTTTGTCCTCGGTGCAATCGAGCGGTTCCTCGCAAATGATCCCGACGGTGCGCAATCCCATCTCGGCTTTGCGGCGGAGCCAGCCGCGCAGTTCCCGGGCCTTCGCCGTCGAACCGACAAGGAGGGTTTTCTCTTCCCGGCGGAAGATGCGGCGGGCGAGGAATTCCGGGAGGAAATGGTGGGAAAAAAGGAGCGCGATATAGAGCCAGGGCAAGAAGTTGAAGAAGAAGAGTCGCGAGATGAAAGCGTCCTTGGCCGCGATCAGGTAAAGGACGAGCACACCGACGCTGGCGAAAGTCTGGCGGAGCGCGAGTCGGTGCTGGCGGAGCAATTCGCTCTGCAGGAAATAGCGCTTGGAACCTTCCCGGCTGAGCGATTCACCGAGGATGCCGATGATCAGCATCGTGCAATAGATGCTGTAGCGGGGCCAGGTGAGCTCCGCTCCTTTGGAATAGAATGTCACCATCACCCAGACGCCAAACCAGAAGAGCGCCGCCACGATCGCGATCTGGCAAAGTAGAAAAAGGCGGTACAAACCTTGCGTGCGCTGGGTGACCATGGTTATCGACTGGGGTTCAAGACCGCATTGCAGGCGAAGGATGGCCTAGGCCGGGGGCCGAAAGAAAGACTGGTCCGCTGCATTGGAGAGCGCAAGTTCGTTACGCAGAACCCACTTCACCGCAATTGGCACATCGATGCAACCTTCAGACACGGCCAGCCAAAACCGATCCAGCGCCGGCAGCGCGTCGGCCGCCGGCGGGGTAGCCGTCGCACTGCCCCTGCTCGTTGCCGCGGCGGTTTTTCTCGGTGGCGCGACCCAGCGCTGGAGCGTCGCGCTCGTCATCGGCGCCTTCTCGCTTCTCCTTCTGGCCCGGCCTCCGCGCGTCTCGCTCGGGCCGGTCCTGAACACGGTCGCTCTGCTTTTTTTCGCGCTGGCCGCGGTCGCCTTCCTCCCCGCTCACTGGTTTGCCGTGCCGCCCTGGCGCATTGCCCTAACGAACGACTTCGGGCTGCAAATTCCGTCAACCGTTTCCGTGCAACCGTGGCTGACGCTCGACAGCCTGGTCGTGCTCGTGGCCGGTCTCACCTGGATCTACTATGTCGCGACGCTTGAGGTGCCATTGCGCGACATTCGGCTGGCGGCGCGCCTTTTTGCCGGCGCGATGATCGCGCTCGCCCTCCTCTGCATTTACCTGCACCTCGTGCATCGCGCGCTGCCTTTCTGGCATAACGAGCGCGGCTTCGGCCCATTTCCGAATCGAAACCAGACGGGCGACCTTTTTGGCATTTCCAGTCTGGTAGTGCTCGGCTGCCTGCAGGACGATTTTCGCCGCGGCCACAAGCGCTGGCTGTTCTGGCTGGTTGGCCTCGGCATTCTCATCGCCGCACTCATCCTCGCTTTTTCGCGCGCGGGCATCCTCATCCTGGTGATCGGTTTCGCGGCCTGGCTGGTGCGGTTCGCTTTCCGCAAATGGTCCGGCGCCGGGATCGCGATTGCTGCATCGCTCCTGCTCATGCTCTTCGCCGGGCTGCTCATCTTCGGCGGGGAAACGATCGAGCGCTTTAATCTCCGGCTCGGCAGCGAGGGCTCGGTCACCTCCGATTATCGCTGGCTCATCTTTCGCGATGCCTGGACCATGATCCAAGCGTCGCCCTGGTGCGGTCTTGGCCTGGGAAATTTCGAGGGCGTTTTCGCTCTCTTTCGTGATGCCTCACGCGGAGTGACGCGCTCGCTTCACCCGGAGAGCGACTGGTTTTGGGTCTGGGCGGAGATGGGCTGGCCCGCGCTGGCGCTTATCCTGGTCGCCGCGATCGTCTTCGTCAGGCGGGTTTTCCCCCTGCGCGAAGGATCGAATCAGCGCCTGCGTTACCTCGCGTTGCTCGGCGCATCCCTGTTCGCCTTGCACGGCTTTGTCGATGTCTCGGGACACCGCTTCGGTTCCTTTTTAGCCGGAACTTTCCTCCTCGGGCTGGCGCAGTTTCGTCCGCTCCCCGGCGCTGTTCGGCGCTGGCCGCCGATTCTCTTCCGGCTGGTCGGGCTCGTCCTCGCGCTGGTCAGCGTGACCTGGTTTTTTACCTGGCGCAGCGCCCTGCTGCTGCCTGGCCGGATCGGGGTAGAGAATGCCAAGCGAGCCGCCACGGTGTCGAACCGCGGCAATCGTTTCGCGGAAGCCGAGGCCCGCGCGACCCGGGCGCTGGCGTGGGCGCCGCTCGATTGGCAGCTCTATTACCTCCGCGCTATTGCGAGGATCGGCGAGCGTCAACCGGTGCCCGAAGCCCTGGCCGACTTCCGCCGCGCGCGTTTCCTCGAGCCGAGCGCCTATCAACTACCGTTCGAGGAAGGCAAGGCCTGGCTCGGCTGGCAGCCGACGCTCGCGCTCACGGCTTGGCGCGAAGCGCTCCAGCGCCACGGCGCTGAGGAAGCGGGAATCTATGCGCTGATGCTGACCGCAGCGGCCGATCGCGACAGTCAGGTGCACGACGCGCTGCTCAATTTCGCACTCGACCGGCCCGGCCTAACGATCAACTTCCTCGAGGCGGCGCACGGTCCGCAATTTGAGGGCGCCCTGCGGCAGGTGCTCGGACGCGATCCTGCGCTGAGCCGCTTCAGCCCGGCGCAAAAGGAGCGGCTTTTTGCTCTCTGGTCGCAGCAGGAACAGCTCGACGGATTGCTCGAGGCGATCCAACAGCATCCCGAATGGCGCGAGTTCGCCTGGCCCGGGGTGGCCCGCGACCATGCCCGTCGGGGCGATTTTGCCGAGGCCTGGAAACTCGTTAGGCGCTATGCCACGCCGCCGGCGCTGCCAGCGAACGCGCCTGGTGCGACGATCGCGCAGTTGGAGCAGCAGCTCTATGGCAGCCCCGGGGATTACGCGGTCGGCTACGCACTCTACCGCGCCCAGGCGGAGGCCGGGCAGGAAGACGACGCACTCGCGACCATCCGGCATTTCACCGTCAGACCGGATGCGCCAGCCTACTTCTATTACCTGCAGGCGGAAGCGTGGGCCGCGAAGCAGGATTGGGAACGGGCCTGGCGCTCCTGGCAGGATTACCAGCAGAGGAGCGAGGAATAATTTGCGCTTGCGGTTTCGCAGCAGTTAGCAAAAGCTCCTCGCGCGATGCCTGCGTGCCCTGGGAAGGAAAGATACTCGTTAGGCAGGTCTTCCCTCTCGCTTTTCCTCGCCATTGCCTTGCTCGCCGCGGCCGTGCTCGGCGCCTTCCCGGCGATGCACGAGAATCTCCACCCCGAGGCGGGCCATCTCTGCGTTGTCAAGCTCTTCGCTTCCGGCGGCTACGCGGCGACCACTCCGGCACCGGTCTTCACCGCACCGGAGATGCTTTCCCTGCCGGAAGCACTGCCGTTGCCGACACTCCTCGACTGCTCCGGCCCGCGATTCTTCTCGCTCCTCGAGCACGCGCCGCCTGCGCGCGCGTGACGATTGGATTCCACCGCCGCGTTCCGCGGCAGCGTCGCGTGCGCGTTCCGCCCGACGCTGGATTCCAAGTCGCGCCGAACGCAGCCGCTCGCAGCAGGAAAATTCCGGCGCACCTAGCCGGTTCAAGAGGAGCAGAATATCGTGCAGAAAATTTGGATCACCGCCGCCTTGGTTTTCACCCAGGCGGCCGCCTGGGGACAAGAACCCTCGGCGAGCCCGTCGCCTAACGACGTCGAGGCGTTGCGCCAGCAGGTGCAGGCGCTGACGGAGACGGTCAAGAGCTTGCAGCAGCAGTTGCAGGCGCAACAGGAGACACTGTCGAAGATGAACGCGGGGCCCACCGCTTTGCCGGCCGGCGAGAGCCCGAGCCCGGCGCCCGAACCGGAAGCGAGCGCGCCGCCGCTTTTCCCGACGACGGACGAATCGGTCGTCGCGTCGACGGCGCAACCGTCGCCCATTCCGACGAAGAGCGCGTTGCCTGACGCTGCTGTGAACGAGCCATTCCCGACAACGGACACGTCGGTTGTGAGCCCGGCGGAGGCCGTCTCCACGACCGGGGCAGGAGCGTCGCTGACCAACCCGATGGCGATCGCCGGCGGCGGGAAGACGTACATGAACATTTCGTTCGACGGACAGTTTGCGCTCGCCTATTCGAGCGACACCGATCTGAGCCAGCTCGAAGTGGGCGATCACGATCCGCAGCAGCGCGGCTTTAACGCGCGCAACATCGAACTCGCGCTCGACGGTGCGGTCGATCCGTATTTCGAGGGCTTCGCGAATATCGTCTTCAAGCTGACGAACGACAACGAGACCGAGACCGAGGTCGAGGAAGCTTTTATGCAGACCACCAGTTTACCCTGGGGCTTGCAGGTGAAGGGCGGCCAGTTCTTCGCCGCCTTCGGCCGGATTAACCCGATGCATCCGCACACGTGGGACTTCGTGGACGACCCGCTCGTCAATGGCCGCTTCCTAGGCTCCGACGGGTTGCGCGGCGTCGGTGCCCAAGTCTCGTGGGCAGTGCCGGTCTCCTGGTATTCGCAGCTCATTCTCGGAGTGCAAAATGGACGCGGCAACACCGGCTTCTCGTTCCGCAACCCGGGCGACGACGGCATCTTCTATAACCGGGTTACGACCGACCGCGAAGCGCGCGGGGTGCAGGATTTCGTCTACATCCCGCGCTGGGAGAATTCGATCGACCTCAGCCCAACCCAGACGGTTTTGGCCGGTGTCTCGGGGGCGTTTGGCTCAAATGAAACCGGTGCGGAATCGCAGACGCAGATCTACGGGGCGGACCTCCTTTACAAATGGAAATCACCGCGAGCGGAGGGCGGATTTCCGTTCGTGAAATGGCAGAGCGAAGCGATGTATCGCCGCTACGAGGCTGGGCGGGGCGCCGACCAATCATTCCCCGTTGCTGAGATCTTCCACGATTGGGGCATGTATTCGCAGGTGGTCTGGGGTTTCAAAAAAGGATTCACCGCCGGCGTGCGGGGGGATTACCTGCAGATGCAGAACTCGGCTTACACCGACGATTATCTGCGGCAGAGCCGCTCGCGCGTCGCCGCCGAGCTCACCTGGTATCCGACAGAATTCTCCAAGCTCCGGTTGCAGTACAACCATGATTTCCTGCAGGCGGACGACTTCTTCTCCGCCCGGCAAGCGGACTCGGTTTTCTTCCAATTCGAATTCATGCTCGGCGCCCACGGCGCGCACAAGTTTTGAGATTTTTTAACTATGAAAAGAAATACCCTAACGAAATTGAGCGTCATCGCCGGCTTCTCTCTGGCGACGGCTCTCTCTTCCGAAGCCAAGATTAACGTCGTTGCGACCTTGCCTGATGTCGGCGTGGTGGCCCAGGAAATCGGCGGCGACAACGTCGACGTCACGGTCCTGGCCAAGCCGACGGAGGACCCGCACTTCGTCGATGCGCGGCCGAGCTTTGTCGTGAAACTGCGAGAGGCTGATGTGCTGATCGATGGGGGCGCAGAGCTTGAGATGGGCTGGCTTCCACCGCTCCTGCAAAACGCGCGCAACCCGAAGATTGAGGCGGGCCAGCCGGGTCGGGTGCAGGCTTCCGAAGGGATCAGATTGATGGAGGTGCCGGGGCAGCTGAGCCGCGCGGCCGGTGACGTTCATGCCATGGGCAACCCGCACTTTATGGTTGACCCGATTATCGCCAAGGCGGTCGCGGCGCACATCGCGAGAGCTTTCGCCACGGTCGATCCACCGCACGCTGCGACCTATCAGGCGAACGAAAAGAAATTCGAGGACGCGATCAACGGCAAGCTCCAGGAGTGGGGAGCTAAACTGCTTCCGTTCCGCGGTCAAAGCATTGTCGCCTATCACGATTCATGGCCCTACTTTGCGCACCGGTTTGGCTTCAAGATCGACGTTTTTCTAGAGCCGAAACCGGGTATCCCGCCTTCCCCTTCGCATCTCGCGGAAGTGATCGCGCAAATAAAGGCGCAGAAGATCAGGGCGATCATCGTGGAGCCCTACCACAACCGAAAGATCGCCGAAAAGGTAGCGCAAGCGACCGGCGCGAAGGTGGTCGATTTTACGCAATTCCCCGGCGCGCTGCCGGGGACCGACAGCTATGTGCAATTGATCGACCGGCTGGTGAACAACCTCGCGGCCGCGCTTAAGTAGATATGTGGGAAGTCATGTTCTGGCCGATCATGGCCTGCATCCTGTTGCCCTGGTTACTGGTTTATCTCGGGCTTCATGTCGTCCGGCGCGGGATCATCTTCATCGATATTGCGATGGCGCAGATGGCGTCGTTAGGCATCTGCGTTGCGGTTCTGCTCCATCTGCAACTGGAAAGCTGGCCGGCTTTCTTCATTGCCCTCGGCTGTACTCTGCTGGGGGCGGCAATCTTTTCCGTGACCGGGAAACGGGCGAGTGCGATCCCGCAGGAAGCCATCATCGGGATCAGCTACGTGGTCGCCGCCGCCACCGCGGTGCTCCTGCTGAGCCGAGCCGCCGAAGGGGACGAGGAGATTAAAAACATGCTGGTCGGGAACATCCTGCTCGTTAGTCCGGCCGATGTCTGGAAATGTTTCGGTCTCTTTCTCTGTGTCGGGGTGGTACACTTCATTCTCCGCCGCTCGTTTCTCCTCGTCTCCTTCGACCGAGACGAGGCCTACCAACGCGGTCTGAAAGTGCGCTGGTGGGATTTTCTGTTCTACGCACTCTTCGGCCTTGTCGTGACCAGTTTCGTCCGCATCGCCGGGGTGCTGCTGATCTTCAGCTATCTCATCGTGCCGGCGGTCTGCGGGATCAACCTCGCCGACTCGTTAGGTAAACGTCTCCTGATTGGCTGGCTTATCGCGCTGGTGGGTGGCGTGGCGGGCCTGGTCGTTTCGTTTCAATGGGATTTGCCTTCGGGAGCGGCGATCGTTTGCACTTTTGGCGCCTTGCTCCTTCTCGTTTCGCTGGCGGGTTGGCTGCGAAGGACGGCAAAATGAGCGGTCCACTTGGACGCGGCCCGCTGCGCGCGGAAGGTTAGGGGTGCATTCCTTCCATTACCGCGGTCGACGGCTCCAATGCGAGGAGGTGGATCTGGTACAAGTCGCCGAGCAGGTGGGGACGCCCGCTTATGTCTACAGCGCGGGAACGATCCTCGACCACTATGGCCGTCTGGATGGCGCGCTCGGCGAGCTGAACCACGAGATTTGTTACGCGGTCAAAGCCAACTCGAACCGGGCCATTCTGCGGCTCTTTGCCGAGGCCGGCGCCGGCTTCGATATCGTCTCGGGCGGTGAACTATTCCGTGTCATCGCAGCCGGGGGCGATCCGCGGCGCTGCACCTTCGCCGGGGTCGGGAAATCGCGCGAAGAGATCGAATACGCGCTCGACCAGGGCGTGCACTGTTTCAATCTCGAGAGCGAAGCGGAACTGAGCTACACCGCGCGAATCGCGGCGGAGAAGGGTCTGCGCGCGCCGATTGCTTTGCGGGTGAATCCCGATGTCGAATCCGGTTCGCACCGCTATATCACGACCGGCCGGGACGAGAACAAGTTCGGCATCCCGCTCGATCGCGTGCGCGCGGTTTACAAGGCGGCCGCGGGTTTGCCGCAAATCGAGATTCGGGGGGTGCAGATGCACATCGGGTCGCAGATCACAGAGGCTGCGCCGTTCGCCGAGGCGATTGCCAAGATCGCGCCCCTTGTTGTCGAGCTGAAGGAGAGCTACGGCATCGAATTTTTTAGCATTGGCGGCGGGATGGGGATCGTTTACGAGTCCTCGCTCGCGAGCGGGAGCGGCGCCTGGTGGAAGCAGGAGGAGACAGCAACACTCACGATCGAAGATTATGCCGCGGCCGTCGTACCGCAGCTCCGAGGGTTGGGTCTGCGAATCCTACTCGAGCCGGGCCGATTGCTCGTGGGAAACGCCGGCGTTTTGCTCACGCGCGTCCGTTACCTCAAGCGGACCGGGCAGAAGAAGTTCGCCATCGTGGACGCCGGGATGAACGACCTAATCCGGCCCGCGCTTTACCAGAGCTACCACGAAATCGTGCCGGTCCAGGAGCCGGATAGTAACGCGCGCGAGCCGATCGATGTGGTGGGACCCGTCTGCGAGAGCGGCGATTTTTTTGCGCAGGATCGCGCGCTGCCGCCACTCTCCGAAGGCGACCTCGTCGCGATCATGAGCGCGGGCGCATATGGTTTCGTGATGGCCTCGAATTATAATTCGCGCCCGCTTCCGGCCGAGGTGCTGGTCCGTGGGGCGAGCTTCGGGCTAATCCGGGAACGGCAGACGCTGGCCGACCTGGTGCGAGGCGAATGTGACCCTGTTTTCTAGGGCGCAAATTGGCCCAGCCAGCTTGCGCGGTCTTTCGTTCCGCGCATAGATACTGCTTTCGGAAAAGCCAATGAAACCGCGCCTCGCCCTTCTCGTTCTGCTCAGCATTTTCGCCGCGGCCACCGCGCAGGCACAGCCGCAGCACGAGTACATCCTGCTCGTGGGTGGTCCTTCACTGCACCAGTGGGAGCAATACAAGGCGCAGCCGCACGATCATTGGTGGGCTAATTTTGTCCGCTCAGCCCGGGTGCGGACGGAGCAACTGCGGGCTCAGCTGGGTCCGGACGCGCTCATCACCTGGCTTGTTTACAAACCGGGCTACATCGATCGGGGCAAGCAGGAAAAGCAGGACCTCATCTCGCACATCAACAGCGTGCGCGACAAGTTTCACCTCAACCTGGTCTACTTCAATCGCGGCGGCGAGGTGATCGACTACCTCAACCGAGGTCAGCCGCGTGGCCAGGTTAAAGTCTCGGGTTTCGAATATTTCGGGCACTCGAACAAAGCCTGTTTCCTCTTCGACTACAGCAACGTGGTCGACAGCGCGTCGAAATCGTGGCTGCACGAGACGGAGCTGAAGAAGATTGATCGGCGCGACTTCGCGCGCGACGCTTACATCAAGAGCTGGGGCTGTCACACCGGTGAAAGCATGAGCAAGTATTGGCGCGACTCGACCGGGACCAACATGTGGGGCGCGATCGGGAAAACCGATTATTCGACTGGCGAATTGCCCGCCCTCTCCTCCGTCGGTGGTAAGTGGGTTTATTGATCCCGCCGCTGTGATTAGCCCTTCATCCTTCGCCTCGGGGCTTCGACCGAAGAGGAAGCGCCAGAGGTTGAGTGAGATGGGAATAAGCGCCGCTTAATTCACTCGTACGTTCCGAGGATGGAAGTTGTGCGTACGAATCTCTTGGCGGCATCGACAGCTCCGACGTACCATCGCAGCGTGGCGGGACTCGACTTCGAAAAGCTGGTGGAGGAGTACTACCTGCCGCTTTATCGCTTTGGCCTCTCGCTTAGCCGCAGGGAATCCGACGCAGCCGACCTGACGCAGCAGACCTTCTTTCTCTGGGCCTCGAAAGGCCATCAATTACGCGATCTTTCGAAGGTGAAAACGTGGCTTTTCACCTCGCTCTACCGCGAATTTCTCGGGCGCAAACGGCAGCAGGATCGCTTCGTGGAAACGGAAAGCAGCGCGGAAGCGCTCGCCGCGCAATCAGTTCCGGCGACCGTCGTCAACCAGCTGGACGGCGACATTGTGCAGCGCGCGCTCTTCTCGCTCGAGGAGATCTACCGCGCACCGCTGGCCCTCTTTTATCTGCAGCAACATTCCTACAAGGAGATTGCGGCGACGTTGGAAGTGCCGATCGGCACAATCATGTCGCGCATTTCGCGGGGCAAGGCGCAGCTCCGCAAAGCGCTCGCGGACGACGTCAGCTTAATGAGCAAGACGGAAGAGGAGCAACCTCATGGATGAGCAGCAGGCACGGCTGATTTTGGAATCGTATCGGCCCGGAGTGGACCTCGAGGACGCGGAGATTGTCGCTGCCCTGGAGACGGCGGGTCGCAACCCGGAGAGTGCCCGGTGGCTTGAGGAAGAGCAGGCTTTCGATCGCGCGATCGGCGAGCACATTCAGAGCATCCCTGCGCCGTATGGCTTGAAGACGCGGATCCTGGCGCGAAGGCCGGCTCCGGTGACCTCCCGCTTCGCTCGCCTAATCCTTGGCCTGGCCGGCGCGGTGGCATTACTTTTCCTCCTCGCCCAAGTAGCGGACCTCTGGCGTAACCGCGGAGCCGAGTCGTCCAACCTTTTACCCGCTTATGCGAGCGAGATGGTCAGCTTCATCAAGGTAGCGCCGTCGCTCGATCTGGTTAGCCCGAATCTCAGAGCGATTATGGGTTGGCTGGAGGACGAGAAAGCGATTCCGCCACATGTGCCCGTGAAACTTGCGCTGCTCGACCCGGTAGGTTGTCGCGTTCTCTCCTTCCGCCAGCACGATGTGACTTTGATTTGCTTCAATCGGGAGAGTGGCAAATTAGCTCACCTGTTCGTGGTCGATCGTGCCGCCCTGCCAGGATTAAAACCGGGCGCCGCGGTCGTCTTCCAACGGGAAGGCGAATGGATGACGGCAACCTGGGCGGAAAACGATCAAGTCTACATGATCGCGGTCCAAGGCGATGAAGCGGCCGCGCGGCGGTTTTTGCCGCGAACCTGATCCCTAACGAACACGAAAATGGCTGGAGCCGTTGGCGCGTCTTTGGCCGTCGCGGACTTCTCGAGCACCTCCAATTTTCGCCCGAGAGGCTATTCTTCTTCTGCCACCGTGAAGGTGACGTTGTCGATTTTCGCGACCGCCAGCGCATCGAGCACGTCGATCGTGCGGCTGTATTTGGCCTGCGTGTCGCTGATGATGGTGACGACGGCCGGGGTCTTGGCGGCATCGGCATTTTGCTTCAGCCGTATGAGCGTGCCTTTCAGTTGCGGCAAATCCTTGCTCGTGGCGGAATCGAATGGCTCGTCGTTGAGCGAGACTTCACCCGCATCGGAGATGGTGATGATCTGCTCGTCGACGAAATCGGTCGAAGACGAAGTCTCCGCCGTTCCGGGCAGCTGCGTATTGAGCTCGTTCTCCACTTTCACCGCCCCCGCCATGACCATGAAGAAAAGCATGATGACGAAGACGACGTCGATCATCGGCGCGATCTGGAACCCGAGGTTGCCTTCGCTGGGATTGAGTTGTAGCCGCATCGTCACTCCTTGTTCACGGCCGAGAAGGAGATGTCGGTGATGCCGGCGTCGGCGCAGGCGTTCATGGCCTGGGAAACGTAAATTGCCGGCACATCGCGATCGCCCCGGATGACGGCGCGGAAGGTCGGGTTCGCGCCCGCAGTGACCTTTTTCT
>JBDTOL010000081.1:0-11488 GCA_039933235.1 Spartobacteria bacterium
TATTGCACGCTACGCTTTCGGCGCTCATAGAGCGCCGCTACAGGGCTGGATTCGCGCCTTTTCGTTTATCTTTCGCGCCGTTCTCTGCCTAAGTTGTTGAAGTCGATCCAAGAACATGACCGAAAAACAGCAGCCCAATCCCTTGCGCGAAGGCCTCTCCACCAAGGCCGTGCCGCAGCCCTGCGCGATGGTGATCTTCGGCGCGACCGGCGACCTGACCCACCGCAAGCTCGTCCCGGCCCTCTACAACATCGCCGCCGACGGGGAGCTCCCGCCCGCCGTGGCCGTGGTCGGCTTCGCGCGCCGTCCCAAGACCGACGAGGAATTTCGCCAGGAGATGGAGGAAGCGACCAGGAAACACTCCCGTCAAACCGTGCGGGACGAAATCTGGGACGGCTTCGCCAAGTCGCTCTTCTATCACCAGAGCGAGTTTGGCGATGAGGCGGGTTACAAGACGCTCGCGGAGCGCCTGGACAAGCTCGACCAGGAGAGCGGGACGCGCGGCAATCGCCTCTTCTATTTCGCGGCCTCGCCCGACCAGTTTGAAACGATCATCCACAACCTGAAAAAGGCCGGGCTGAACAAAGCGCGCGAAGGCAGCTGGGTCCGGGTCATCCTGGAGAAGCCGTTCGGGACCGACCTGAAATCCGCGCGTCACCTCAATCGCGTGGTGCAGAATTCGTTCGCGGAAGATCAGACCTACCGGATCGATCATTTCCTCGGGAAAGAGACCGCGCAGAACATCCTGGTCCTCCGGTTCGCCAACGCGATCTTCGAGCCGCTCTGGAATTCGCGCTACATCGATCACATCCAGATCACCGCCGCGGAAACGTTAGGCGTGGAAAACCGGGCCGGTTACTACGAGGGCGCCGGCGCGCTGCGCGACATGGTGCAAAACCACCTGCTCCAGTTGCTTTGCCTGGTCGGGATGGAACCGCCGACGGATCTCGGGGCTGACAGCATCCGCGACGAGAAGGTGAAAGTGGTGCGCGCGCTGCGCCCTTTCCAGCCGGAGCAGGTCCGCACCCACGTGGTGCGCGGCCAATACACACAAGGCGCGATCGCCGGCGAATCAGTCGCCGCCTACCGCGAGGAGAAGGGAGTAGACGCGAAATCGCACACCGAGACTTTCGTGGCGCTGCGCGTGCTGGTCGATAACTGGCGCTGGGCCGACGTCCCGATCTACGTTCGGGTCGGAAAACGCCTGCCGAAATCAGGCACGGAAATTTCCGTTCACTTCAAAAAAGCGCCGCAGGTTTTGTTCAATCGCGAGTCGCAATCGAACGATCAAAACGTGCTCGTGATCCGGATCCAGCCCGATGAAGGAATCTCCCTGCGGATGCAGGCGAAGGTGCCGGGAACCAGTTTCCGGATCGAGTCGGTGAAGATGGATTTTCATTACGGGACCTCGTTTGGAAAGGCGAGCCCGGAAGCCTACGAACGGCTCCTGCTCGATGCGATGGCAGGCGACGCGACGCTCTTTGCCCGGCGCGATGAAGTGGAGCAGGCCTGGGCCTTCATCGACACAGTCCAGGAGGCCTGGGCCGAGAAAAAGGGCGCCCCGAAATTGCATACCTATCCGGCCGGCTCCTGGGGCCCGGAAGAAGCAGACGAACTGCTCGCGCGTGACGGGCGCAGCTGGAGGCGCCTGTGAAACAAAAGTCGCCGCGCCATTGTAGGGCGGGCGCCCCGCCTGCCCAGTGTCAATCAGGGCAACCGAAGCGGGCGCCTACAAACTCCTTCACTCACGATGACTGCATCACCTGAAACTTTCGCCGCCGGCCTCCCGGTCGAAGTCGGCCAGATTCACCGCGAACTGAAGAACCTCTGGGACGCGGGTGACGGCATCATGACCCGCGCTTCTCTCATTAACCTCGCGGTCTACAGCGAGGCGCCGGATTCGTTAGCCAAAAACACCGCGATCGTGGCGAAGTTGACCGAGGATCACGCCTGCCGCGCGATCGTCATTGCAGCCGACCCCGCCGCGAGAGAGAACCATGTGCAGGCATGGATCAGCGCGCATTGCCACGTCAGCCGGGCGGGCAGCAAGCAGATCTGCTCCGAACAGCTCTCCTTTTTTCTTCAAGGCCAGCAGTGCGGTCACCTGCCTAACATCGTTTTCGCGCAGCTCGATTCCGACCTGCCGCTCTACCTTTGGTGGCAGGAGGAATTCCGCGCGCCGATCGACCCGCAGCTCTGGGCCTGGGTTGACCGGGTGATCTACGACAGCCAGATCTGGAGCGATTTCGAACAGCAGATGCAGCTCGTCGAAACCGCGCAGCGTGATGCCCGGCACCGCATGGTGCTATGCGACCTGAACTGGATCCGACTGGTCCACGTTCGCCTCGCGCTCGCGCAGTTCTTCGATCATCCCGCGACCTACCATCACCTGGAGGAAATTAACGCGGTCGAGGTGGATTACGCACCGGGCTTCCGCTCTACAGCGCTCCTGCTCATCGGCTGGCTGGCCGGGCAACTAAACTGGGAACGCGAGAAGGATTCGTTAGGCTTCCGCCAGAAAAACGGCGACTCGGTGCGCCGGATCAAAGTCGTCGTGCGCGAGAAGGAGGGCGAGCCGATCAGCGGCTGCCAGGTCGCGACCGAGGAAGCGGAATTCCGAATCGAGCACAAGCCAGGGGCCGACCTGCTCGATGTTTTCTTCGGCCGCCGAAAAGGCCGGCAGATGCGACAGGTGCTGCCCGCGGGGAAAAACGATCCAGTCGAGTTGCTGCGGGAGGAACTGATGCGCGGCGGCCCGCATCGCGTCTACCTGCGCGCCTTTGAGCAGGTGCGCGATCTTCGCTAGGAGCTGCGCTCAACTCTGCGCGGCATCCGCGACAGTGGCCCCGTTCAGTGTCGGGTCCTTCAACCGCTCGTCATAGACTTCCGACCAGGTCTGCTGATTCATCGCGCACATCGGAACGGCCTCCCATTCGCCGTTGCGTTTAACCGCGCCTTTGAAAACACACGAGTCGAGGCGCGCCTGAGTCACCGGATCGTTAGGCGCCTGCGCCACCTGCGCCGCGCTCATGAAATTGTGCATCCCCACGCCGACGGTGTGCACCTCGCCCCGGACTAACGAACGCAGGATCTCCGGAGGCGCGCCGCGCGAAGTCATGTAACGCAGAAGCCGGTAGAGCGTTTTCAGGGCGAGAAATGGATTCTGCAAGAGGACGCCGAACAGACGGAAAACCGGCGTGCCGGCGTCGTCGTTCACGAGCGAAAGACCGCCGATCCGGCGCAGCACTTCTCCCAGCAGCCGGTCGAATTTCGGATCGTCGGGCAGGAGCGGGAAAATCTTGCCCGAGGGACGCGCAACCAGGAGCGAGGCCCAGTTGTTGCAATCGGGATGACCGAAAATCGAGACGTCCCGCCGTAAAGGCAGGCCGGTCCCCTCACAGATTTTGACCCAGACATCGTCCGGCGTGATCGGCCGTTCGGAAAAAATGGTGCGACCTGTGTCGGCTTCCGGCTGGAAACTGATCATGCGCCAGATGTGCGTGCGTTCTGGATCGGCCAGATACCAGCGCAGCACTTCGGGCACGTCATCGATGTTACGGCGGGTGACGGTGAAGCTGAGTGCGTATTCCAGGGGCAAACCGGTTCGGGCGCGGATGCGCAGGGCGAGGTCGGTAAAATCCTGCCGCACGGGATGCAGATCCGCCTCGCACTTGATCCGCCCGATTGGGTAGCCATGGCGTCCCGCCTGCGTCATGTCGATATGGACCGACACTTGGCGCAAGCCGCCCTCGACCACGAGACGTTCAAGAAATTCCGGATGCTCGATCAAGGTCTGGCCGTGGGTCATGAGCATCGGGATGGAACCGACCGAGATGGCGTAACGAACGATCTCGATCAGTTCGTCCGGCCGGCCCGCCCGCCAATAGGCGTCGGCCACGTCGCCGCCGGTGATCTGCAGTCCGCCGCCCGGCCCTTGGAAGCGCCGGTTTGCGTCGATCTGTTCCTTGACCTGGGCGAACGACGGGATGGGGATCGAGTTCGCGTTTTTCGGCAGGTAACAATGCGTGCAATGGAAGGAGCAATAGCTCGCCCCGAGGGTGAAGCCACAGTGCGTGAGATGTCGTCCCGCAATTTGATTGTCGGTCCGTAGCTCGAGCGGGAGCGACTCCCAGCGTTCGCGCAACACCCGCGCCTTCTCCTCCTGGATGGGCTGGCGAAAGGCATGCCATCTGGCGCGCCAGCGCTCCCCTGCGCTCGGCCCGCCGAGCACAGCGCTCCCGTTTCCAGCGCTCAACTATTTTGCCTCATTGAGTGACCAATCATAATCCTGGTAGGTGATTTTAACATCGTTAGGCAAGGGCGGCTGGCGTCGTTGGTTGATGAACGCGATCGGCCCGCCGGCGGCTTTGAAGTCGTCCTTGTACCAATTGAAGATGGCCGAGAGCGTCGCTGTTTTTTTGGCCGGCTGATAATCGACGCCCCTGGGGGAATTGACGAACGAGACCGCGAGTTTCTCGAGTTGTGCATCGAGCTTATCCGCGCGGAATGGATCCTGGTTGAGCGGCGGACAACTGAGGCTGGCGCAATTGAGCGCGAAATGCACCCGCGGCTCGTTGAACTTCGGTCGGATGATGTCCTTCTCGAGGTGATTGAAGCTCATTTCTTCTCCGGCAACCTTGATCCGCTTGCCGGTGAAGAAGGTAAAGAGCAAATCTTTCACGCTCTTGGTTGGATATTTTTCGAGCGCTTCGTGCAGGATCCAGGCGTTGTAGGCGTTGACGTAAAAGGCGAGCTGCTCCTTTTTGCCAAGCTCGACCACCTTTTCCTGGGCGATGGCATCGACCACCTGCTGGAGCGCCTGCAGATCGGCCGGATCGTTTTTCCATGCGGCATATTTCACTCCGCTGCTCGTGGCGTATTTCTTGAGCAGGCTGCCGTAGGTGTCGATCCACTTCGGAGAATGCTCCGCGCGACAAAGGGAGGCGGATGCCAGGAAACAAATGAGGATGCACAATTTGGCTGGAGGAAGGCGTGTCTTCACGGGCAGGAATGTGCGCTTCTGCGCGAGCCTCGGCAAGATCGAAGCACGGGGCTGCTGCATCCGATCCCACGCGCCGCTCGTTTTTATTTGTCATCCCGAGCGGGCGGAGCGCGGCTCGGGATGACACGAGGAGGGATTAAGATAGCCCACCGATTTCTTGAAAAAGAACGCGCAATGCCTGACCGCTCTTCTCGATCGCGAAACAATCGGCCGCCTTGTGCCGCCCCGCCTCGCCTAACGAATGGGCGAACTCTCGGTCATCGAGAATGCGGGCGATGGCCGCGGCCAGTTCGGCCGGCCGCCGTTCCGGAACGAGGAGACCGGTTACCCCCTCCTCCACCATCTCCGGCACGCCGCCCAGAGGCGTCGAGACCACGGGCAACCCGGCGGCCATCGCCTCCATCAACACAGTGGGAAGGTTGTCCATCCCGCCGCCTGCTTCGGTCACACAGGGCAAAACAAAAAGCTGGCTCCGCGCCAGGCGATCGATCACCTCCGCCTGCGGGAGAGGGCCGGCCAGTTCCACCACGCCCGTGAGATTAGCGGACGCGATCTGCTCCCGGAGCGCTTCCTCGAGTGGCCCTTCCCCGATGATGACGCAGCCCAACCCGGTTCCACCCGCCTGCAAAATCCGGCAAGCCTCGATCAGATCGGCAAAACCTTTCTTCTCAATCAACCGGCCAATCGAAAGAAGCGCCGGAGGCGAAACCGAGGAATCCGCGCGGCGGAATCGCTCGAGGACGATCCCGTTGTAGACCCGGCGTATCCTGGGCGCGGCGGCGGGATACTTCTCCTGCAGAAAGCACACCCCAAAATCGCTCACAGTGACGACGGCCCTGGCAGCATCGACCAGTTTGCCTAACGAGATCTCAAAATCTTTCGGGACGAAGATGTCGTTCGCGTGGGCGGTAAAGCTGAAGCCGATCCCAAAGAACCGTTCGACCCAGTAGGCGGTCCGCGCGGCGAGACCGGCGAAATGGGCGTGCACGTGCCGGACGCTAAGAGCCTGGAGACGCGGCCCGAGCCAGGCGGCCTGGTAGAGACGCAGGAAATCGGTCTTGCGCCCCCAGGCCGCGATCTCGTCGGCCGCGCGCCGGGGAAGCTTCCCTTTGCGCAGAGAGCGATCCACTTCCTTTACCAGGACCTCGTCCTCCGGCAGGTATTGGACCTGCCCCACGATCGCCAGGTCCCAGTCCTGCGGCGGCTCGCCGGCCGGGCGCCGCACGGAAAAGAGGGCCGGTGCGACCTCCTGCCGCCGCAACTCGACGATTTCCCGGTAGCAAAAGGTCTGGGTGAAGGTCGGGAAGCGCTCGAAAAGATAGGCCAGCCCGCTCATACCAAAGGACTAATGGTGAATCGGGACATTGGAAAGCGCGCGCCCGGGCGAAATCGGCCGAACTCCCCTCCCCCTGCACGACTCTTGCTACTTTGAAAGGATGGCCCAGCGCGATTTCTTTGCCTTTTGCAAGTCCCTCCGACTTGTCGAGCTAAAGGCGATCGGCACGCTTTCGGCGGTTAAGCACTTCGCGGAGAATGAGCTCGTCTATCGAGCCGGCGAGGAAGAGCGCGATCTCTACATCGTGACCCGCGGGGCGGTTGAGCTGCTGCCCAAAACGTCGCGCCCCGGTCTCCCAGCGACGATGCTTTCGCGGGGCGACATTTTTGGCGAGACGGGGGCCCTGATGGAGCTCCCGCGCGGCCACAGCGCCCGGGCCTGTTCGGCGCTGAGCGTGCAATGTTTTCGACGGGCGGATTTCCCCGAGCTGATCCAGCGGGTGCCCTCGTTCTTTCTCTTCCTCTCGGAGAAACTGGCTTACCGCCTCTTCCAGGCCCGCGAGCTGACGCAATCGCCAAACAACTCCCTCGAGCTGACCGGCAGCCTGGCGAACTTCGATATCGTCACGATCTACCAGACCATCATCCAATCGATGCAGACCGGTCTGCTCACGATTGCGGACGAAGGCGGAAATACGATCTCGACCTTTTACTTTGAGAAAGGGACGCCGCGTTGGGGCCGCTTTGAGCATCTCAGCGGCGAGGAAGCGTTCCTGCAACTCTTTCTCCACGAGCATCGTTCCGGGTCTTTCTCCTTTTCCAATGAGACGCAAGTCGGCGCGGATTGGGGCGAACGCAGCGCGCTGACCGGTCAGCCGGACGAGATCCTGATCAACGCCATCCGGATGCGCGACCAATTCGATCATCTGCGCAAACGGATCCACGACCGGTCACTGCGCCTGAAGCGGCAAAAGTTGAATCTGGAATGGGAAAACCCGGACCTGCAAGACCTGCGCAAGGTGGCTGAAGACATCTGGCAATTGGCCTACAACAACGAACTGACCCTGGCTGAGCTGCATTGCCGAATCGCCTATTGCGATTGGAAAATCTTCCGGGTGGTGGACGAAATGACAACGACCGGCCTCTGCTGCCTGCGGTCGGAAAACGACCAGCTCGAGTTGGTGCACTGACAATGAAAAAAATTCTCCACGCGAGCGCGCTTTTGATGGCCACAGCGACACTCCTTTCCAGCTGCTCCATGCTGACGGCCCAGGGCCGGCAGGAACGGGCCTACGAGCGCTACGTACGCAAGTCGAGCCAGGGCCGCGTGAAGCAGCAGAAGCGTTTCGCGGCGAAAGGCAACACGATGCCTGTTACGCATGCCAGCGAGGCGATGGAGCCGACCGAATCGTCGGGGCCGATGGCAATCGGTGAAGGCGAAGACGGAAGTCAGTAGTGGCCTAACGAGCCACTACTCCCGCGGCACCGGGACCGACTTGCCGGACTGATCGATCGCGACGTAGGTGAAAACGGCGCGGGTCACGAGCGTCTGCTCCGTTCGCATATAACGCTGCACCCAGACCTCGACCGGGATCTTCATCGAGGTGCGGCCGATCGATTCCACCCGGGCATAACAAGCCACCGTGTCCCCCACCTTGACCGGTTGGAGAAACGACATGCCGTCGAGCGCAACCGTGACCACGCGCGTCTTCGCCGTTTTCGAGGCGAGAATGCCGCTCCCCAGATCCATCTGCGACATGAGCCAACCGCCGAAAATGTCGCCGTTGGGATTTGTGTCCCTCGGCATCGCGACAGTCCGCGTGACAAGTTCGCCGGTGGGTTTTTCAGGCAATTGCGATCGATCCATCGCCGAGGCTAACACGAAGAACGACCGCGGCGAAAGCCCTACAGGATCAACATGCAATCGCCGTAGCTGTAGAACCGGTAGCCTTCGCGCACCGCTTCCGCATAGGCGCGCAGGACAAATTCACGTCCGGCGAAAGCCGACACCAACATGAGCAGGGTCGAGCGCGGGAGATGAAAATTCGTCAGTAACCGATCGACCGCACGAAAAGCGTAGGGCGGATAGATAAAAATGTCGGTCGCCCCTTCCTGAGCAATGAGGCGGCCCTCCTCGCGCGCAGCCGCCTCCAGCACGCGGACCGACGTCGTCCCGACCGCCAGAACGCGCTGCGCGTGGTTGATCGCGTCTGCCGCCCTCCCGGTCAGGGTGAAGCGCTCGGCGTGCATCCGATGACCCGCAATCGTCTCGCTCTGCACCGGCCGGAAGGTGCCGGTCCCGACGTGCAGGGTGATGAAGGTGTGCGGCAACTTCGCCAGGAGGTCCGGAGTAAAATGCAGACCTGCGGTGGGCGCCGCGACTGCGCCCGGCGCGGCCGCAAAGACGGTCTGGTAACGCTCGGCGTCCTCCGCCTCTGCAGCGCGTTCGAGATAGGGCGGGAGAGGAATCTGCCCGGCGCGGTACGGATCGATCACGCGCGCGAAACGGATGAGCCGCTCGCCCTCGTCATGGATCGCCTCCACGCGGCCCATCGTGCCGTCGAGCAGCGTCGTCGCGCCAGCACGCATCTTGCGGCCTGGCTTTACGAGGCATTTCCATGTTTCCGCATCGACCTGTTCGAGGAAGAGGAACTCGATCGCGCCATCGTCGGAAAACCGGCGGGCCGGCAGCACCCGCGTGTCGTTCAGGACGAGGAGATCGCCCGGGCTAACGAACTCAGGCAGATCGAGGAAGCGCCGGTGCGCGATCGTTTCCCCGGAGCGGTCCAGCACCATCATGCGAGCATCTTCCCGGCGCGCCGGAGGCCGTTGCGCGATCAATTCGTGCGGCAAGTCGAAATCGTAATTCTCGACTCGCTCGCTCATTGCGGTGCGCCCTTTTGCCTAACGATAGATCGCGACGCTCATTTTCCCGGCGGCGTCGATCCGCCCGCGATACATCCCGGAGGTATTGAACGGCATCGCGAAATTTCCCTTGTCGTCGAGCGCGATGAGACCGCCCGTGCCACCCAGCTTGCCCACCTTGTCGAGGGCGGCCTGAGCCGCCTCCTGCACCGGCATCCCTTTGTATTCCATCAGCGCCGCGACGTCGCGCGCGACACCGGAGCGAATAAAATACTCGCCATCTCCTGTGCACGAGACGCCGCAGGTTTGGTTGTTCGCATAGGTGCCCGCGCCGATGATGGGCGAGTCGCCGATCCGTCCGTATTGCTTGTTCGTCGTTCCGCCGGTCGAAGTGCCGGCCGCGAGGTTGCCCGCCTGATCGAGCGCGACGGCACCGACCGTGCCGTGTCGGTCCTTGTCCGTCATCGGCGTCGGGCTGGCTTTTACCTTCTGCAGCGCCTGCCACCTTTCCTCGGTGTAAAAATATTTTGGGTCGACCAGTTTCACGCCCTTCTCTTTCGCGAACGCCTCCGCTCCTTCGCCGTAGAGCATGACATGGGGCGACTGCTCCATCACCATGCGTGCGAGACTGATCGGGTTGGGGATGCGCTTGAGGCCGGAGACTGCGCCGGCCTTGAGCGTTTTGCCATCCATGATGGAGGAATCAAGCTCGTTCGTCCCCTCGTGGGTGAAGACGGCCCCTTTGCCGGCGTTGAAGAGCGGGTTGTCCTCGAGCACCCGGATGGCGGCCTCGACCGCGTCGAGACTGGTGCCGCCGCGCTTGAGCACGGCGTAGCCGGCCTGGAGAGACTGTTCGAGGCCGCTCTTGTAAGCCGCTTCCTTCTCGGGCGTCATCGTATCGCGTTCGATCGTGCCTGCGCCGCCGTGGATGACCATGCCGAATTTCATTGGATGATCTTTCTCCTGTGCAGAGCTGGCTCCGGCGAGCAGAAAAGTGGCGAAGCAGAGAACGAGATGAAATCGGATCATATAAGCAATTCGCGCCGGCTCGACGCGACGGGCCGTGCCAGGCGCGGAAAACTTGCCGCTCATCTGAACTAAGGCAACTTCACCACTTGATGGCCGCGAACGCTTCCCCATCGCCAGGGACTGCCGAGACACTCGCGCACACGCCGGCCAATCTGGTCGCCGAGGTCGGGGAGAAGAGCCGCTCCGTGCTCCAGGAAATCGGAAGCATGTTCTGGTTCATCATCAACACGATCGACGAGACGTTCGATCGGATGCGGAGCGGGCGCGTGCCGTTTCGCGCGGCCAGTTTCTTTCGTTACACCGAGCGCGCGGGTGTCGGATCAGTGCCGCTGGTCGCGATGGTCTCTTTCTTTCTCGGGCTCACGATGGCGCTGCTCACGGGTTACCAGCTGCAACGATTTGGCACGGAACGCCTCGTCCCCGGGCTGGTCGCGATTGCTTTTACCCGCGAGCTCGGGCCGCTCCTCACCGGCATCATGCTGGCGGCGCGGATCGGGGCGTCCTTCACGGCCGAGCTCGGCACGATGCAGGTGTCGGAGGAAGTGGAGGCGATCGAGGCGATGGGGATCGGGCCGTTGCGTTTCCTCGTCGCACCGCGATTGCTCGCGCTCTTTGCCCTCATGCCCTGCCTGAGCGTGATCTCGAGCCTCGCGGCGATCTTCGCCACGGCGCTGATCTCGCGCGCCTATTTCAATATCGCGTTTGTCTATTTCCAGGACCTTGTCCTGCACAGTCTTCTTATCCGCGACATCGTCACCGGCGTTCTCAAAAGCTTCATGTTCGGCCTACTCATCGGGTCGATCGCATGCTATCGCGGGTTGACCGTGAAGGGCGGCGCGGCGGGAGTCGGCACGGCCACCACCTCGAGCGTCGTCACCGCGATCACGGTCGTGATCGCATTCGATACGCTCTTCAACATCGTCTACATCATTTTCTTTCCGTGAGCGAGGCGCCGAATCATATCGTCGAGCTGCGCGATGTGGCGCTCGAGTTTCCGGGGAAAAAAGTTCTCTGCGGCGTCTCCCTCAAGGTCGCCCCGCTCGACCGGCTCGTCATCATGGGCCAGAGCGGCAGCGGCAAGAGCACCATCCTGCGCCTCATCCTCGGCATCCTCCAGCCGACTGCGGGCGAGATCTTCTTCAAGCAATTCGAGATCTCGCGCCTAAAACGCCGCAAACTCCAGCAGGTCCGCGCCCAGATCGGGATGGTCTACCAGTATTCCGCCCTTCTCAGCTCGCGCAACGTGCGCGACAACATCGCTCTTCCGCTCGAGGAGCTCACCCGCAAGACCACCTCCGAGATCGACCAGATCGTCGA
>JBDTOL010000082.1:0-6968 GCA_039933235.1 Spartobacteria bacterium
TGAACCGCGAGAATCCGTTCCGCTGGCACGAGATGGTGAAGGAATGGCGCGGCGTTTCGGAAGAAACGACGACCGGCGTGCATCGCCTCTACAAGATGCAGCAGCAAAACCAGCTGCTCATCCCTGCGATAAACGTCAACGACTCGGTCACGAAATCGAAGTTTGATAATCTCTACGGCTGCCGCCACTCGCTCGTCGACGGCCTCAACCGCGCGCTCGACGTCATGATCGCGGGCAAGGTCGCGGTCATCTGCGGTTACGGCGATGTCGGCAAAGGCTGCGCGCAATCGCTCCGCGGCCAAGGCGCGCGCGTCGTCATCACCGAGATCGACCCGATCAACGCTTTGCAGGCCGCAATGGAAGGCTACGAAGTCACCACGATCGAGGAAACGTTAGGCTGGGGCGACATCTACGTCACCACGACCGGCAACGTCGATGTTATCACCCTCGCTCACATGGAGGGGATGAAGGACCAGGCAATCGTTTGCAACATCGGCCATTTCGATAACGAGATTCAGGTCGAGCCATTGAACGATCACAAGGACATCAAGCGGACCAACATCAAGCCGCAGGTCGACAAGTATACTTTCTCGGACGGCCACGAGATTTTCATGCTCGCGGAGGGTCGCCTCGTGAACCTCGGCTGCGCCACCGGCCACCCGAGTTTCGTGATGTCGAATTCGTTCTCGAACCAGGTCCTCGCGCAGCTCGATCTTTGGAACAACAAAGATACCTACAAGGTCGGCGTCTACGTTCTGAGCAAAGAGCTCGACGAAGAAGTGGCCCGCCTGCATTTGCAGAAGATCGGCGTAAAACTGACGACGCTAACCGAGAAGCAGGCCGAGTATCTCGGTGTGCCAGTACAAGGCCCCTACAAGACCGAGCACTACCGCTACTAGTTGTAGACGTTTCGCTGTGCGAAACGCGGGGAGCGGGTTGGCGGCGGACGCAATGGGGTTGCGGTGCCCCACCCCACGCCTCCCACCAGGAGGCGGCTACATCGGCGGCTGCGTCGGTTTTCTCGCCGCGTCGTGCTCGTCTTCGGAGGGTCGTGCCTTTGGCTCGATAAATTCTTCCTGCGGCTCGTCCGTCACCGCCTTCGTTGTCTTCTTCTCTTCTTCGTCCGAGTCGGCCATGACCTAGATACGTCTCCCAATCCCGGCTCGGTCGTCAATCAATGTGCGGAAGCGCGGGCAAATAATAGAAGAGAATGCCGATAATGATGTAGAGCGAGAGCAACTGCACGCCTTCGAGCCAGTTGCTCTCGCCGTCGCCACTGATCTGCCCCACAATCCAGATCGAAAGCACGATCGAAGCGATCTCCGGCAGGGAGAATTCCAGTGTCATCGGATCGCCAAACGCGTAGGAGCAAAAGACCAGCACAGGGGTGACGAAAAGCGCCATCTGCAAGCTCGAACCGGTGGCGATGCTCAGGCTCAAATCCATCTTGTTTCGCCACGCCATCCAGACAGCGGTCGAGTGCTCGGCCGCATTGCCGACCAAGGCGATCACGACCACGCCGACAAAGGTTTCGGTGAGCCCGAGGGCATGCCGAGCCGACTCGATCGAGCCGACGAGGAACTCACTGAGCCAGGCGATGAGCGCCGTGGCGACGGCCAAAGCGGTGATGGATTGCCAAAGCGGCCAGCGCCCCGTCGCGCTCTCCTCCTTTTCCGCCGGCCCGGAAAAGAGGTCACGATGCGTGAAAAGGTGGAAGAAGAGCGAGCAGAGATAGGTGAGAAACAAAACAATCACGATGGCGAGCGAGAGTCGCTGCTCGCCCTCCAACGTCCAGCCGCCGGGACGCGAAGCCGCGGCCAGATGGAAAACTGTCGGGATGAGAAGCGCGATGGCGCCCAAGCCTAACGAAGTGGCTGAAATCCGGGCGGCCGTCTGATTGAAAGTCTGCTTCGGATAACGGATGCCGCCGACGAGAATCGACGCACCGAGGACGAGCAAAAGATTACCGATAATCGATCCTGTTATCGAGGCCTTGACCACGCCCGTGAGCCCTTGGCTTAACGCCACCAACGCGATGATCAATTCCGCCGCATTGCCAAAAGTCGCATTGAGAAAGCCACCGATCCCCGAGCCCGAGCGCGCGGCCAGTTGCTCGGTCGCGCGGCCCATCCAGCCCGCCAGAGGCACGATCGCTATCCCGGCGATAATGAAAAGAGCCGGTCCGTTTTTCCACTGCGGCACATACCGAAGCGCGATCGCCGCCGGTATGGCGATGAGAAGGAGATCGAGGAGGGTGAAAGACCAGCTCGATTGTTTCGCGCGCACCATGCCCTATAGGAGCTTGGCTGGCGAGCCCGCTCAAGCAACTTCCGCGCATCCTGGCGAAAGGATGAACGGTTGACTGCGCTTCTCATCTTCGCCATCGCGCTTTTCCTCGCCCTGCTCGTCTCTGATCTGGCGGACCGAAGCGTTCTCTCGACCGCGGTCCTCTTTCTTCTCGCCGGTTTTCTCGTGGGATCCGGGATGCTGAACTTCCTGCCGCTGACGCACGACTCTCCGATCGTCAAGCACCTGGCCGAGCTTGCTCTCTTCAGCGTCCTTTTCACCGATGGCATGCGAGCCGGCATCCGCGACCTGGTCAACGCCTGGCGCCTGCCCGGCCGCGCCCTCCTGCTCGGCATGCCCCTCACTCTCGTGGCCACCGCTCTGCTTGCCTTTTATCTCACCGGCGTTTCCTGGATCGAGGCGCTGCTCGTTGGCGCGATTCTTAGCCCGACGGATCCGGTTTTTGCCGCCGCCATTATCGGCCGAAAAGAAATACCCGGCCGATTGAAACACCTCCTGAACGTCGAGAGCGGAGTGAACGATGGGCTCGCCCTGCCCATCGTCCTGATCTGCCTGAGCGTGATCGGACATTACGAAGCGGGATATGCCGGTCTCGCGACCGAACTGCTCCTGGGTATCGGGATCGGGATCGCGGTGCCGTGGCTGGCTTGCTGGCTGCGCACCTCGCGCTATCTCGGTGTCTCGAAGCCCTACGAACCGCTCTTCGCGGTTGCGATCGGCCTCCTCGTGCTCGCCATCGCCTCGCTCAGCCACGCCAACATTTACCTCGCAGCCTTCTCCGCCGGCGTCACCGTCGCGAGCACGCGTCCGATGTTGCGCGATGAATTCCATCGCTTCGGTGAGCTCATCACGGAGTTACTGAAGCTGGCCACCCTGCTGGTTTTTGGCGCCCTGATCTCTCCGCAGTTTTTCCGCGAGCTCTATCCTCTCGATTATCTCTTCGCTCTGCTCGCGCTGATTTTGGCTCGTCCGGCCGCGATGCTTCTCGCTCTTTGGCGAAGCGAGCTGGACTGGCGTGAACGGCTCACCGCCGGTTGGTTTGGTCCGAAAGGTTTCGCGTCAGTCGTCTATGGACTCCTCTTATTTCAGCGCGAGGTCCCTAATGCCGAACGTCTCTTTCACCTCATCGCGCTGGTCATCGCAGGCTCCATCATCGCGCATTCTTCGACCGACGTTCTCCTCGCGCGCGGCTTTGTCGATGAGGCAGAAGGCGACCCGGTCGAAACGACTGCGCCTGAAACTAAGGTGTAAACTTATAAATCGTGCCGTCCGCGTCATCGCCGCCGTGCACGGTGGCGCCAAAGAAACTTCCTGCGCCATCACTCACCATCCCGGCGTAGGGAAAAGCTCCATCCGGTGAGTTTGCGAAGCTGTGCGCGACGCTTTCGGTCCAAGTCCCGTTAGGCCCGGGAGCCAGTTTGAAGATGGTCCCGCTTCCCAAGCCACCTTCGCTGGTTGTTCCGTAGAGATTTCCCGCCGCATCGGAAACCAGATTACTGATGGAACTGTTCCCATCATTCCCCGGCCGGAAACTGTAGAGCACCGTTTCGTCCCATTCGCCGGAGTCAGTCGGTGTCAGCTGGTAGACCGCGCCCAGTCCATTCGTCCCACCGTAATAGGTCGTCCCGTAGATATTCCCCGCCGCATCGAAAAGCACGGCACCGTAAGGAAAAACTCCGTCCGGCGCGCCTTGAAACGAATACAAGGTCTTGAAATCCCACTCGCCCGTTTGCATCGGAGTCAGTTGAAAAACAGTCCCGCTGCCATGCGTCCCTCCCGTGGTGGCCGCGCCGAAAATGCGTCCGCCGCGCAGCACTAGCTTGCCCGCTGAACCTGATGAACCATCCGACCCACCGGTAAAAGTGTGAATGACCCGCAGGGCATAGCCGCCGCTCGACCTGGGGCGAAGCAGGTAGATCGTTCCGAGGCCATTCGCGCCCCCAATCGGCGTCATCCCGTAAACATTGCCGCGTTTATCCACCGCGACCCGCGCGCCGGGGCCGGCGCCGTCCGCTCCCCCGGTAAAAGCATGGATCACCTTCTGCGTCCAGGTATCGCCGGACTTGGTCAACTTATAGGTCACTCCACATCCGCCCTCGCAGCTCCCCGATCCACCCGTGACCGTCGTCCCATAAAGGTTGCCCGCTGCGTCGAGGGTTACGCCTTTGTAGGGCTCCCCGCCATCTGCGCCACCGGTGAAACTGTAAAGGACGGTATGCACCCAGTCGCCGCCGCTGGGCGACAATCGCCAGACGGTGCCGCCGCCGAAGTCTCCGCCGAGCACCGAGGTTCCGTAAAGATTGCCGGCCGCGTCGATCGCGACATCGGTATCGGTGTATTCGCCGTCGTCCTCTCCCTCAAAGGAATAGATCACCTCCGTCGTCGCCCCTTTGCTCGTCACGCCGCCGCACAAAAACGCCGCGAGCACGGATGCACGCGCGGCCCAATAAAACATCCTAACGAAGAAATTCGTCAGGGTCAGCATATTTGTTGTTCCAGTCCTCCCCCGCGACCCAATTGATGCGATGCAGTCATGACCCGGCTGTAGCAAAGGAAAGCGCCTTTGCACAGCCCAAAAATATGGGTTCAGCCCTTCGCCGGGAGCTTCAATAAATATAGGGCTCGGAGAGCTGAAAGGCGTTGCAGACAAGCTCGATCCGCGGCTTCCCGCCCTCCGCCATCGTGATCTCGACTACATCGAAGCGAAAAAGGACATCGGGATTGCCTAACAATCGCAACCAGGCCAGCGCGCCTAACGAAATCCGGCGCTGCTGACTAGATTTGATCGCCTCCAGCGGGCGACCGTAATCCTCTCGCGTCCGAGTCTTTACCTCAACGAAAACGAGCGTATCGCGATCGCGGCAGACGAGATCGATCTCGCCGCCCTGCCGCCCGCGAAAGTGCCGATAGAGCACCTTGAAGCCCTGCCGGCGAAGATAACGCGCGGCCAGCTTCTCCCCCCGCGCGCCGAGTCGCAGGTGCCCGGCGCTAGAAGGAAAAAAGCGGCTGCGCCACCGGCTCAAACGAGCGGCGATGAATCGGGCAAGGACCGTGTTCATGGAGTTTCTGGAGATGCAGCCCGGTGCCGTAACCTTTGTGCCGACTGAAACAATACTGCGGGAACTGCGCGCAAAACTCACGCATCATCGCGTCGCGCGTCACCTTCGCGATCACGCTCGCCGCCGCGATGCTCAGGCTCAGGCAATCGCCGTCGATGATCGCAGTCTGCGGGAGCGGGAAAGGGAATACCGGCAGCCCGTCGATCAGGACGTGGTCGGGCGAAATCGTGAGACCAGCGACTGCCACCCGCATTGCCTGGTGCGAGGCCCGCAGGATATTGATCCGGTCGATCTCGAGATGATCGACGACGCCGACCGCCCAGACGATCTCGGAATGGCTCGTCAGGTAGGCGTAGATTTTCTCGCGCAGCTCGACCGAGAGCTGCTTGGAATCCTTCAGTTTCCGATGTCGAAATCTTTCCGGCAGGATGGCCGCGGCCGCCACCACCGGGCCAGCGAGCGCGCCGCGACCGGCTTCATCGATCCCCGCAATGCGGGCGATGCCTAACGACCGCAGTTTCTTTTCGTGTCGGAATCCGCAACGCATGCTCGATCGAGTCTATCCACAGTGAACCCAGATTGCGCTCAGATTTTTCCAGGCCACGTCGCCCAGAACGACCGGCGTACGAAAACTACTCCCGCACCGCCGTGGCTTCCTTGCCCTTGCGATCGCGCAGATAATTGAGCTTGGCGCGACGCGCGCGGCCCTGTTTTTCCACTTCCACTTTCGCGATCCGCGGAGAATGAACCGGAAAAACACGCTCCACACCCTCGCCATAGGAAATGCGGCGGACGGTGAACGTCTGATTGATCCCGGTGCCCTTACGCCCAATACAAATCCCAGAGAAAATCTGGATCCGTTCCTTGTCGCCTTCGCGCACGCGAGTGTGTACGCGCACCCCGTCGCCCACTTTGAATTTTGTGACGTCGGTCTTCTGCTGTTCTTTGGCGAGAGTATCGATGATGTTCATAAACGGATCCTCCGTGGAAAAACGGCGGCCGGATACGTAGCGCGACTCGGCGGGATTGTAAAGGGCGCGCCTCGCCTGTTTCCTCCTGACCCTTATCGTATCCGTTCTTTCCGGTTCCATTCCAAGGAAAAACTGATTCTGTCGCGCGCTCTTTTTTCACTCATACCGGCCTCGCGTGGGCTCGCGCAGTGGAGCTCCGATCCAATGGTCAATCTCGGGGTCACGGTTAAACTTTCTTGCAGCGCAAGGACACCGGTTTCAGTGCATGGATCGCTTCGCTCGCCTTCGCCATCGGCTTTCTTCCTTCAACCGACTCTTAGCGCTGATGAAGGCATTCATTACACCGGATCCGCCGAATCGTTAAACAACACCGTCAGCTTGATGCTGCCGTGCCCGAATTGCGGGAAGTTTTCAGCATTGCGGTCGCCAGGATCAAGATTCGAAGCCGTATCGTCCGGCGGAAACAGAAGGAGCGATCTCAGGAATTTCTGTAGCGCACCGGACTCCGGCTCCGCCAAACCCGCATAGGCGTCGCGGGAAGCTTGTGCCTCGCCGCCGTGCCGGAGGATCACTTCTTCGAGCGAACCACTGCGTCCGTCGTGCCCGAAGGAACTCTTGGAGCCCACCCCCC
>JBDTOL010000083.1:0-7711 GCA_039933235.1 Spartobacteria bacterium
GCGGAAGCATTCACGTCGGCCTCGCGGCCCTCGGCGCGGCGATCGGCGTGGGATTGATCGGCATGGGCGCGGCTTCCGCGGTCGGCCGCAACCCGGGCGCGGCGACTCCGATCCTGGTGCAGGCGATCCTGGCGATCGCGTTCGCGGAAGCGATCGTGTTCTACGCCTTGTTTCTCGTCCGCTAAATTGCCGCGAACCCGAGGCCTCTGCCCGGGTCCGCCCTTCACCGTATGAACATTCCATTCCTCGCCGCCGCGGGCGGCTTAGGCGACCTCGTCAGCCAGACCGGGGAATCTTTTGGTTTCGACTTCAAGATTTTCCTGTCGCAAGTCGTGAGCTTCGTCATTGTCGCGCTGCTCCTGAGGCAGTTTGCCTACAAGCCGATCCTTGCGGTGCTGGAAGAGCGCCGGCAGCGGATCGCCGAAGGGCTCCTCAACGCCGAGAAAATCAAGGAACAGTTGGCTGAGGCCGAACAGCGTTACCAGGAGATCCTGGCCAAAGGCAACGGGGAAGCGCAGAAGATGATCGACGAAGCGCGCGCCAGCGCCGGCGTAATCTCCGAGCGCAAGCAGCAGGAGGCGATCGTCGCCGCGGAACAGATCCTGGCCAAGGCGCGGGAGGCGAGCGTGCTCGAGCACGAGCGCACCATGAGCCAGCTGAAACGCGAGCTCGGGCGCCTCGTGGTCGACACAACCGCGAAAGTGACCGGCAAGGTCCTCACCCCGGAAGATCAAAAGCGTCTCCAGGAAGAAGCGAGCCGACAGGTCGCATCCTGAGGGCGGCGGAAAAACGAGCGTGAAGATCACCAAAGACATTCGGCAACTCTCGCGCAAACTCGTGCGCTCGAGTTATGTCGACGGCACGCTCAACCGGGAACGAATTGAAGCGGTGGTCGCGGCCATTATCGCAAGAAAGCCGCGCAATTACATTCAGCTCCTCACCAACTACCAGCGCCTCTTGCGCCTCGAGGTGGAGAAGCGCCGGGCCACGATCGAGTCGGCGGCTGAGCTGGACCCGGAAGCGGGCCGGCAGATTGTCGCCGGCCTCGAGCAAAAATATGGTCCCGGCCTAACGACTCAGTATGTTGTTAACCCCGCCCTCCTCGGCGGAGTGCGTGTCCGGGTGGGCAGCGATGTCTGGGACAGCAGTGTGCGCAATCGGCTCGAGCGCTTGCGGCAGAAACTTTAACCTAACGAACTATCATGAGCAGCATTCTGGAAGAAATTGAAACACAAATCGCGGGGCTGAAAACCTCGACCACCAAGAGCAACGTCGGCGTGGTCCGCGAAGCGGGCGACGGCGTCGCGCGCGTGGAGGGCCTGAGCGAGGTGATGCTCAACGAGATGGTCGAATTCCCCGGCGGGGAGATCGGCCTCGCGCTCAACCTCGAAGAGACAGAGGTCGGTGTCATTCTCCTCGGCGATCCGACCAAGGTCTCGGAAGGCGATGAAGTGAAAACGACCGGGCGCCTGCTCCAGGTGCCGGTCGGTAAAGCGCTGCTCGGCCGCGTCGTAAACACGCTCGGCCAGCCGGTCGATGACAAAGGGCCGATCAACACCGACACGTTTTATCCGGTCGAGAAGATTGCGCCCGGCATCATCAAACGCCGGAGCGTGAACCAGCCGGTGCAGACCGGCATCATGGCGATCGACGCGATGGTCCCGATCGGCCGCGGCCAGCGCGAGCTGATCATCGGTGATCGCGCGACGGGCAAGTCGACCATCGCGGTCGACACCATCATCAGTCAGGCGCGCCTGAACAAGGCGGCGGAGGAAGGCCAGTTGAAGGACTACCGCCCGCTCTATTGCATCTACGTCGCTATCGGGCAGAAGAATTCCAACGTCGCGCGCACACTCGCAGTGCTGGAAAGCAATGGCGCGATGCCCTACACGACGATCGTTTCCGCGCCGGCTTCCGAGAGCGCGACGAACCAGTATCTCGCTCCGTTTGCCGGCGCCGCGATGGGCGAATGGTTCATGGATAACGGGATGGATGCTCTCATCATTTTCGACGATCTGTCTAAGCACGCGGTTGCTTACCGGCAGGTGTCGCTCGTGCTGAAGCGTCCCTCCGGACGCGAAGCTTACCCGGGCGACGTATTCTATCTGCATTCGCGTTTGCTCGAGCGCAGCGCACGGGTCACGGAAGAAGCGGGTGGCGGTTCCCTGACGGCGCTCCCGATCATCGAGACGCAGGCGGGCGACGTTTCCGCTTATATTCCGACCAACGTCATCTCGATCACAGACGGCCAGATTTACCTTGAGACGGACCTCTTCTTCCAGGGTATCCGTCCCGCTATTTCAGTGGGTCTTTCGGTCAGCCGCGTCGGCTCCGCCGCGCAGATCAAGGCGATCAAGCAGGTGGCCGGCAAGATCAAGCTCGATCTCGCGCAGTTCCGGGAGCTCGCGGCCTTTGCCCAATTCGGTTCCGATCTTGATGCGGCGACCAAGGCGCGACTTGATCGCGGGCAGCGCATCGTCGAGCTCTTCAAGCAGATTCAATACAATCCGATTTCGGTCGAGGAACAGGTCGCGATTCTTTGGGCGATGCAGAACGGATACCTAGATCCGATTCCAGTGGATCGGGTAAAGGAATTTCAAAAGAAGCTGCAGGATTACTTGCAGACCCGGAAGGAAAGCGTGCTCGCGTCGATTCGGACGAAGAAGGCGATCGACAAGGATCTGGAAGCGGAGCTGGCGGGTGCCCTGAACGATTTCAAGGCGACCTGGCAATAACGGCCTAGCGACATGGCAAATACGCAGGACATTCGGCGGCGGATCAAATCGATTCGCAACACGGCGCAGATCACGAAGGCGATGCAGATGGTCGCCGCGTCGAAGATGCGCAAGGCGCAGCAGCACGCGCTGGCCGGCCGGCCCTACTCCGAGGTGATGAACCGGGTGCTGGTTTCTTTGAAAAGCCGGACCGATCCGCTGCTGCACCCGCTCTTGCAGATCCGGCCGACCAACCGGGAACTGGTCGTAGTGGTGAGCACGGACAAGGGCCTGGCGGGAGCTCTCAACACCAACGTGATGCGCGAGGTTGGCAACTTCGACCAGGCGAAGACCGTCTTCGTTACGGCGGGACGCAAAGCCAGACAGTTTGTCGCCCGGACCAAGCGCGATTTACTGGCCGATTTCGAGTTGAAGGATGCGCCGACGATCCTCGAAACCAAGGCGATCTCGAAGTTTTGCGTCGAGAAATTCCTTAGCGGGGAAGTGGACAAAGTGACGGTGCTCTACACCCACTTTGTAAACACCATCAATCAAAAGCCGGTTGCGCAGACGCTCCTGCCGATCAGTCAATTTGCCTTCAGCGCCATGGGCGCTTCGACCGACGGATCCGGGACGGACCCGATGCTGGAATACACTTTTGAACCGAGCGCTCAGGCGGTGCTTGATTTCATGCTGCCCTATTACGTGCAGTATCAGGTTTTCCAGATGATCCTCGACGCTCGGGCGTCCGAACATAGCGCGCGGATGGTTGCGATGAAGAATGCGACCGACAACGCCAATCAGTTCATCAAGGACCTGACCCTCGAGTATAACAAGATGCGCCAGGCCAGCATCACGACTGAACTGCTCGAGATCGCCACGGCCCAGATGGCGGTTGGAAGTTAGTCTCGGGCATGAAAACGGCCGCCCCCTCGCGAGGACGGCCGCCAAGCCAAATTGGTAGAAAAGTTAGTGCGTTCCCGACTCGCTGATGCGCACCTGGGCGATGCGGCGGCGTCGCAAAATCTGAGTGAGCGCGACGGCTGCAATCAAGCCGACAATTGGGAAAAGCGCGCTCATTTCAGGAATAGCCGGCATATTTCCGACAAGCGACCATTCCTCGAAGCCGCCTTCGGTCGTGCCATCCGCCGCCATTTGATCGCCAAAACGGCTGAACATGTAGATGAAGTCCGAGTCGCTCACCCCGGCGAAAGCCGAGGCCGGGATGTAGGCAAACATATCGCCGGAGCCGCTTCCGCTATTGCGCGAGGCGTCCAGAAGCACGTAGCTATCGCCTCCGCCGTCGAGACTCCAGCGCAGGGTGCCGAGAGATGCAACATTGGTTGTCGTCTGGCTGCCCACTGTCGAGGAATAAAACTGGATCTCGTCGAGAGAAATTAACGACTTGCCGCCCCCTGGTTCGTTCACATCGAGTAGGAGCTGGTAATAGGTGGTCCCGTTCAGCGTCGTCGCCGTGCTCTGCAAATCCGAGAAAGTAATGTCGTGGGTCCAAATCCCGGCCTTTTCGTCGAAAGGCGTACCGCCCGAGGTGTTGTAGCCCTGCTCCGTCTCATTCGCCTGAATGCGGACGAACGGCTGGATCACGCCCGTCCCGGTCGGCTGCTCGGGCGTGTAGTAAAATTGCGCCCCGTTTGCGGTGCCGCTGGCGTTGCTACCGGTAAGATCGACTACTGTGGCCCAAGCCGAAGGCGTGGCGAAAGCGCCAATCGCAGCAAGCAAGGCGAGATTTTCAATGGCGAGACTCGTGAATTTTTTCATGGGGAAGTTCAATTAATGCCTAATTTAATGAGGCTGCTGATAGCAAGACTTTTCATTCGGGACAGCCTCTTTTTGTCATAAATGCGACTCATTGGTCAATGGCAATGTTTATGCCTATTATTTTTTTTATACAATCTAGAACGCGTCCGATCGCTTGGTCCTCTGCTATTGCTCGGCGTTTCGAGCGGTAAACTCCAAGGAGCACGATATAAATTCGACTTCGTGGCACGACATTCGCTTCTCTGTGCCAAAAACTGACGAGATTTACTTTCTGGACACGCAGCCGCGCCCGTTACTCGAGTCGTCCGGGAAGCCATTCCAAGCCTCAAATTCTTTGGTTCTACGACTTGTCGACCGGTCCAACTTCGCTACCTTGGGGCTCCCGCGCGCTGGGAACGGCCGACTTCGATCGACGCAACTAGCCTTGACCCGCTCAAGGCGCGCGCCTCTCGGCCGTCGAGAATCAATTCGGAAATTCCATTATGAATACTGGTAATATTGTTCAAGTGATCGGTCCCGTCGTCGACGTGGACTTTGCCGATGCCGGCAAGCTGCCCGGCATCTACAACGCGCTCGAGATCGAGTACGAAGTGAACGGCAACCCGACCAAGCTCACTCTCGAAGTGCAGCAGCACCTCGGCGAAAGCTGGGTCCGCTCGATCGCGATGTCGTCGACGGAAGGCCTGTCGCGCGGAATGAAAGTCACCGATACCGGCGGCCCCATCTCGGTTCCGGTGGGCGAGGGGACGCTTGGCCGCATCTTCAACGTCACAGGCGATCCGGTTGATAATCGCGGCCCGGTGTCGTTTACGAAGCGCTACCCCATTCACCGCAAGGCACCTTCCCTGACCGACCAGGACGTGCAGGCAGCGATCCTTGAGACGGGCATCAAAGTCATCGATTTGATTTGTCCGTTCACCAAAGGCGGCAAGGTCGGCGCATTCGGTGGCGCGGGCGTGGGCAAGACCGTCGTCATCCTCGAGCTGATCAATAACATCGCGAAGAACCACGGCGGCTTCTCCGTTTTCGCCGGCGTGGGCGAGCGCTCTCGTGAGGGCAACGACCTCTACACCGAGATGAGCGAAGCGGGCGTGATCGACCAGAAGGATTTGAGCAAGTCGAAGGTCGCCCTCGTTTACGGCCAGATGAACGAGCCTCCCGGCGCGCGTCTGCGCGTCGCGCTCTCCGCGCTCGCCATGACGGAATACTTCCGCGACGAGCGCAACCAGGACGTGCTTCTTTTCATCGACAATATCTTTCGTTTTTCGCAGGCCGGCGCGGAAGTTTCGGCATTGTTAGGCCGGACCCCCAGCGCGGTCGGTTACCAGCCGACGCTCGCGGCCGAGATGGGCGATCTCCAGGAGCGCATCACCTCCACCAACAAAGGCTCGATCACTTCGGTCCAGGCGGTTTACGTCCCGGCGGACGATCTGACCGACCCTGCGCCGGCAAACACTTTTGCCCACCTCGATTCGACCATCGTGCTCGAGCGTTCCATCGCCGAGCTCGGCATTTATCCGGCGGTCGATCCGCTCGCTTCGACCTCCAAGGCGCTCGCGCCGGAGATCGTGGGTGAGGAGCATTACGCCGTGGCGCGTGGCGTGCAAAAAGTGCTCCAGCGCTACAAGGACTTGCAGGACATCATCGCGATTCTCGGCATGGACGAGCTGAGCCCAGAGGACAAATTGACCGTCTTTCGAGCGCGCAAGATCCAGCGTTTCCTCAGCCAGCCCTTCCACGTCGCGGAAGTCTTCACCGGCACCTCCGGTCAATACGTTCCGATTGCCGAAACCGTTCGCGGCTTCAAAGAAATTCTCGATGGCAAACATGACGATGTTGCCGAGCAGAATTTCTACATGAAGGGCGGCATCGAGATGATCAAGGAGTAGCATGGCACGCACGCTGCGTTTGGAAATTGTCACCCCGGAGGCGAAAGCCTATTCCGAGGACGTTGAAATGGTCGTCCTCCCGGGGACAGATGGCGAGCTCGGCGTCTATCCGCAGCATGTTCCTGTTTTGACCACGCTGAGGCCGGGTGAGCTTCGCGTCTTTAAGGGAGGGCGCGAATCCTCCCTCGCGGTCGGAGAGGGCTTCGCGGAAATCACCGGCGACTCGATCTCCGTCCTCACCGACATGGCGCTCGAATCTTCCGCGATCGACGAAGCTGCGGCCGAGGCCGCTGTCGCGCGCGCCCAGGCCGCGATGAAAGAAGATCTGGGAAGCGAAGAAGTCGCGGCGGTGCAGGCGTCGCTGCAAAAAGCTCTCGCGCAGTTGCACGTCAAACGCCGCCGGCATTAATCCCCAAAGGGGGCGAAACCCCTCCTGGTCTTTTTCCGCCGCTCGGCCGGGCGTCTGCACGACATTCTCTGCTTCCCGGCCTATCCATCCTGGGCTAAAGCTTGGCCGCTATGCCAACTCCAGATGCTCTCGGCATTATCGCTGGCAGCGGCGTTTATCCGCTTCTCCTGGCCGACGCGGCACGGGTCGCCGGGGTGAAAAAAATAGTTGTGGCGGCCTTTACCGACGAAACCCTGCCCGATATTACCAATCGCGCCGACGAAATTGACTGGCTCAGGGTCGGTCAGCTCGGAAAGATGCTGCACTTTTTTCGCAGCGCGAACCTGAGCCATGCCATCATGGCCGGGCAGATTGCGCCGGGCAACCTCTTCAGTTTGCGCCCTGACTTCAAGGCGATGTTCCTCCTCGCGCGATTGAAGCAGCGCAACGCCGAGTCGATTTTCAGCGCGATCGCCGACGAACTCGCGCAGGTCGGGATCGAGCTTCTGCCAGCGACGACATTTCTCGATCATCTCCTCGCGCCGGCCGGGCATATCGCCGGGCCGAAGTTGAAGGAGCGGGAGGAAGAGGACATCACCTTTGGTTTTGCCATCGCGAAACAGCTCAGTGCGCTTGATGTCGGCCAAACCGTCGTGGTGAAAAATGGAACAGTGCTCGCGGTCGAGGCTTTCGAAGGCACGAACGAAGCGATCCGTCGCGGCGGTTTGTTAGGCAAAAAGAATGCGCTGGTGATCAAGGTCACCAAGCCTGGCCAGGACATGCGCTTCGACGTGCCGGTCATTGGGACCGAAACGATCCGAGTCGCGACGGAGGCGAGAGTCCGCGCCATCGCCGTTGAGGCGGGGCGAACCCTGTTGCTCGAGAAGGCGGCCCTGATCGACCTGGCGCACCGCTCCAAAATATCGGTGGTCGGGCGATGA
>JBDTOL010000084.1:0-14526 GCA_039933235.1 Spartobacteria bacterium
CGGCGCCGGCGTGCACGAAGCGCTCGAGCACTTTCTGCAATAGCGCGCCATCACGGAAGGAAGGGCGCCGTCGCTTCCTCTGGTGGGCCGAGCCGCGTCGCTTTTCCCCAAAGCACCTACGGCGCGGCGCCCTCCAAGCGGAGACGCGGGTTGGTGGTGAAATGGCCGACCCGCCGTGGGGTGCTCTGCGCTGCCCGCGAGCTGTATTAGTGTGCTCGCTCCGGCGTCTTAGCATCCGCTGTCTCAGCGGATTGAAGGTGCTCACGCCGCGAAGGTCCACCAACGCACTGGGGAGAGCGCACGCTACAGGCCAACGGTTACGCGGCGCCCAGCTTCAGGCGCTCGTCCTCCTGCAAGACTTCGCCCAGCGGCGGCCAGCTCACCGTGCTGTCCATGTCGTGAAAGGCGTGCAGGTAAACGGCCAAGGTTTCGTTTGGATATTTGCCCAGCAGTTGGTCGATGACTTCACGCAATTTTTCCCTGGGCGGCGAATCGGGCAGGTGCTCGACCGTGCCATCCTCGTCGCGGGCTACGCCTAACGAATCAAGGAAATCGCAGAGCATCGGTTTTTGCGCGCCGAGCAGCCAGGCCTGAAGAAGATGAGCGGCCAGCGTGTCGCTCGGCTTGCGGCCCAACGCGCCCTGGATCCAGGCGTAACGTTCCTGCGGTGGTTTCCGCTCCACAAAGACCGACCGGAGCTTGCGTTGGACTGCGAGGGTTTGCACCACGCTCTTGAAGACCGGCGTCTGCTCTTTTTGCAGATAACTCAGGATCTCGCTCGCCAGCGCGGGCGACATGTCTCGGAAGATTTCGTGGGATTTCATAATGAGGTATGAGCGGCGATCGGAGTCGCAATCGGAGCGGTCGTAATCGGGCGCTGGTCTTTGGCGGCGAATGTATTCGTCATGTAGGTGAGGAGCAGCACCCAGAACGTGAGGGCGAGGCTGAAGAGCGGAAACTGGAGGGCGAGCGGGAGCGAGTAGATCATCGCCATGAGTGGAATCCAGACTGCCCATGTCGCGAGTAGCGTCGGCACGACCTTGTCCCGGTAATGATCCCAGCTAAAACCGCGACGAAGCGACTCCAGGGTAAATCCGGTGTTCTTCCACTCGTAGGTGAGGACGCCGAAGGGCGCGGCGAAAAACGGATTGTAGCCGAACTGGTCGAGGCAAAGCTTTCCGAGCACGACCGGGAGGGTGACGACGCTGCCCAGCCAGGCCGCCTCACCGCGATAGAGCAGATCGACGAGGGTGCCATCAATCGCCCAGATCGGAATGGTAAAAAGCAGGTTGCGCGCATTCCGACGCGTCGCGCGACCGCGCTGAAAAAAGAGGATGAGGAACAGTTCCGGCACAATCGCCCCGGCGGCGATGGCGGCAATGACTACAAAGGTAAAGCCATGGCGCAGCTTGTAGGCGGCGAGGTCACTCAGCAGCCCTGCCACAGTGGGACTGAAATAGTAACCCGCGACGAGGGCGAGCATCAGCACCTGGATGAGCAGGGCCGGCGCGAGATTGGCGCGCGCCGCTTCCCAGCCCAGCGCGAGCGAGGTGCGATGATGCGATCGGGGTGGTGTCATCGGGGGCAACTCTAGAAGAGTTGCGGCTGGTGATCCTCTTCGGGCTGCGGCTGGCCGATGATCGAACGAATCCGCTCGATCAACTCCCGAAAGTCATACGGCTTCTGCACCGTCTCGAGAACGCCGGCGCGCAGCATCTCAGCGCGCAGATTCGGCTCGAGATAGCCGCTCGCGACAATCGCGCGCACACTCGGCTTGATCTCTTTCATCCGCAGAAAAACATCCCGCCCGCCCAGTCGCGGCAGCCCAAGGTCGCACACGACCAGCCCGATCTCGTCGGCGTGTGTCTCAAACATTTCCACCGCCTCGACGCCGTCCTTCGCCGCGAGGACACGGTAGCCATCCGCTTCCAGCAGCATGATGCCAAGATCGCGCAGCATTTCCTCGTCTTCGACGAGCATCACGGTGCGGGCCGGCTCCGGGGCGACGCCCCCATGATGGCCATCGGCCGAGGGTCCCTCTGCGGCGCCCGCGAGCGGCAGGTGAATTGTAAACGTGGTTCCCTCCCCCGGCTCGCTTTCGACCTGCACGAAACCGCGATGGTTATTGACCACCCCGTAAACCACCGACAGCCCCAGACCAGTCCCTTTGCCGCGTTCCTTCGTGGTATAAAATGGCTCAAAAATATGCGGCTTCACCCGCTGGCTGATACCGCTGCCGGTATCGCTGATGCGGACGAAAACGTAGCGGTCGGCATTCACGCCACCGAAAGACACGCGCAACTCGTCGCCCGACGTCATCCCAGTGGCGAGAGTGATTGTACCGCCGTTCGTCATCGCGTCGCGCGCATTCACCGAGAGGTTCAGGAGGACCTGGTGGATCTGGCTCTGGTCCGCCTTGGCCAGCGGCAGGCCCGGTTGGAGCGCCAGCTGGAAGTTGATCGTCTTGGGAAAGGTGGCGCTGAGCATTCGCTCCAGCTCCTGCACGAGAGAGTTGAGATCGAGGGGGGTAAAACGCGCGTCGGTTTGCCGAGCGGAGGTGAGAAGCTGCTGCACGAGGGAGGCGCCGCGCGCGACGGTGTCACGGATGACTTTGATCGACTCGGGCATCTGCTCGGGATGCTTCTTCCAATCCTCGAGCCGGCTGGTGTAGCCGAGGATGATGGCCAGGATGTTGTTAAAATCGTGCGCGATGCCGCCGGCCAGGATTCCAAGGCCCTCCATCTTTTGTGCCTGGATGAGCTGTTGCTCAAGGCGCTTCCGCTGGGTGTCGTTAAAGAAGTAGCCCTTTACCTCAGTGAGCGTGCCCGTCTCATCGAAGGTGCCGATGAACTTTGCCGCGACGTAGACCGTGTCGCCATCGCGCTGTCGCATCTCCAGTTCGCGCCGCTCGGTGCTTTCGTTAGGCCGGAGGCCGTCCAGCAACTCGACGCCCTCGCGCTTCGTGTGCAGGAGGTCGAGGAGGTTGGCCGCGCGCGCTTCCTCGATCGTATCAAAACCGAACATCCGCGCTAATTCCGGGTTGCAGGTGATAATGGAGCCGTCGGGCTGCATGATCAGGTTCCCGGTCAGGTCTTCCTCCACAAAGCGCCGGTAACGCTCCTCGCTCAGGCGCAGTGCATCCTCCGCCACGATGCGGCTCGTGACGTTGATGCTAAGCTGGAGAAGCGAGGCGCCGCTATCATTTCCTTGGAGTGTCCATCCGGTGGAGGCGACGATCTTCGCGCCGTCCCGCCGCACCTGTTCAATCTCGCCCTCCCAATGGTGCTTCTCCTGCAACGTCTGCATGACGGTGGCGAGATGCTCAGGCGGGCCGGTCTGCAAAAGCGAGTGAACCTGTTTTCCGGTCGCCTCTGCCCGGGACCAGCCATACATGCGCTCGGCCCCGCAGTTCCAGTAGGAGATGCGCCCCGCGTGGTCGGATATAACGATTGCGTCATTCGCGAGATCGAGCAGCTCGGCATGCCGCAGGAGTTCGCGCCTTACGTCTTTCAGGTCGCGCTGGGTGCGGGCCTCCTGGAGCACCCGATGCATCGAGGGCACGAGCTTCGGGAGGTGCTCTTTGAGGATGAAATCCGTCGCGCCCGCCCGGAACGCTATGCCCATCTCACCGGCGGCGTCCACGCGCGCGAGAAAAATGAAAGGAACACCCGGCACTTTTTCCTGCACAAACTCCAAGGCGTGCAGACCATCGAACTCCGTGCCGTGACGGTCGGATAGGATGATGTCGACCGATCGCCGGTCGAGTTCCTCGCTCAGCTCGCCGAGATTCCGCGCCCGAACCAGTTCGCAATCGAGCGCGCTGCCCTCCAGCTCTGCGCCGACCTGCTCGGCATCGGCGTCATTGGATTCAAGATGAACAATCTGCAGTAAACCCATCGTGCAACTCATCCGCCCAACCTGCCGGGGAGCGGGTCGCGATCATCGCCACTCGTCGCACATTCTGCAAGGGGTTGCCAGTCCCATTGCCGCGCGCCTCGACCTAACGAGCCGATTCCACCCTCTCCGCCGCCGGCTCTTCCGCGCCCCGCTGCGGCACGGCATGGGCAAAGAGGAAGTAGGCCAGCAGTGCGCCCAGGATGACGACGAAGAGAAAGAAAAAACTCAACGCGCGCCAGGTGCCGCGCCGCGCCCGCATCTTCTCCCAAGAGGCGCGCTTCATGATCAATTCCATTTCCAGCGCTTTTGCCAGGCCGTCCGGGTCGATCGCCGCCCGTTTGGGATCCGCCTCTTCAGGTGCAGCCATAACCGGATTTTCCCACGACTCAAGCCCTCTGCAATAAGGTTCGTAAGACGAGTTTTTGCTCCCACTCGACCGGTCCCCGGGTAGCTTCGGCCGATGGCAGCCGCGCAAAGTCCCAGCCCGAATCGGCGCAAGCTAATCGCCTACGCGGCACCGATGCTCGTGTTCGTCTCGCTCCTCGGTTTGGGCAGCGCGTTGAAAAAGCCGGGCCCGGCACTTTGGCTGGCGGCGCCGGAGTTTTGGATCTATCCGCTGCAGACCCTGCTCTGCGCCCTGTTGCTGATTTATTTTTGCCGGGACTATGATTTTCATCAGCTCCGTGGACCGCTCTTCGCGCTTGGCATTGGGTTGATCGTTTTTCTTCTCTGGATAGCGCCACAACAGTTTCTCGGTTTCGCGCCGAGGGTGGACGGCTTTAATCCGGAGGCCCTGGCCGAAGAGCGCGCAATTTACTGGACGACCCTGGCATTGCGCTTCCTGCGTTTGGTCGTGGTGGTGCCCCTCGTCGAGGAAATATTCTGGCGGGGATTTCTCCTCCGTTACCTCGTGGCGGAAGACTTCCCCAGCGTTTCTTTCGGCACCTTCAGCTGGCTCTCATTCACCGTTGTGACTCTGGCCTTTGCCCTGTCGCACGCGGTCGCTGATTGGCCAGCCGCCGTCGTCACCGGTGCTCTCTACAACCTGGTCGCCTACCGAACCAAAAGCCTCTCCGCTTGTGTCCTCACTCACAGCGTAACAAACCTCGCGCTCGGCTGCTGGATCGTCGCGACCAGGCAATGGGGGTTTTGGTAGCATTTCCCCCTCCCCTCTGCCCCTCTTCCATGGCACCCCTCCTGCTCTTCCAGAAGGGCAATGCACTCCACGTTTTTCCAGAAAGTGATCATCTGCATGATCGCCGGGTTCTTCGCCGCCTGCCTCATTCAATGGGGCAAGGTCTTCGTCGAAGGCGCGGATGAGTCGCTCAATTCGGGCTACAAAAGAGACGCCAGCTCGCTCGTCGCCCAGCCCTGACGGGGAAAGCCATTGCCCTCGGCGTGCGCGCAGCTAATCTGCGACGAGCATGAGGATCGGCATCGCGCAGATCAACCCCATCGTGGGAGATCTCCGTGGCAACTTCGAAAAGATTCTCTCCGCCTACGACCGCCTCGCGGCTGAGGGTGCCGAACTCATCCTCGCCCCGGAACTCGCGACGACCGGATACCCGCCCCAGGATCTCGTCTTCAAGTCGCGTTTCGTTCCACAAAATCTGGAAGCGATCGATCGTCTGCACGCCTGCATCGGCGCCACCCCGCTCCTGGTCGGCTACGTTGATCTCAACGAGGGGCGCGGAAAACCTTTTTACAACGCCGCCGCACTTCTCGAGCGCGGACAGCCGATCCGCAAAAGCTTCAAGACGCTCCTGCCCACCTACGACGTCTTCGACGAAGATCGCTACTTTGAACCTGGGCGCGGCGGAGAGATCTTCCGCATCGCCGGGCGACAGGTTGGCGTCACAATTTGCGAAGACATCTGGACGCAGAACTATCTTCCGCGCGCGCTCTACGACACCGAGCTGGTGCGCGGCCTGGTCGGGAAAGGCGCGGAGATTATCGTCAACATCAGCGCGTCACCCTTCGGTTTGCACAAGCTGGGCGTGCGCCGGGAGATGGTGGCGACGCTCGCGCGCACGTACCATTGTCCCATCGTTTATTGCAACGTCGTGGGTGGCAATGACGAGCTCGTCTTCGATGGCAGCTCGATCGCTTTCAACCGGGCCGGCGAATCGATTGCGCAACTGCCTTCCTTCGAAACCGCGGAAGCCATCGTGGAAACGGAGACGACGACCCCGCTCGCCTCCCGCCCCCCCGATGAGATGGCCGAGCTTTACGGCGCACTTTCGTTAGGCGTGCGCGATTATCTCGCCAAGTGCAATTTCAAGTCAGCCGTGCTCGGCCTGAGCGGCGGGATCGACTCCGCCGTCGTCGCGGCGATCGCCGCCGACTCGTTAGGGAAAGAGAACCTTGTCGGCGTCTCCATGCCGAGCCCCTATTCCTCGCCCGGAAGCATCGACGATGCGCTCGCCCTGGCCGGCAATCTCGGAATCCGTTGCCTGCAAATTCCCATCGGCAACGCCTTCCATGCCTTCAAAGCGCAATTCGACGAAACCTTCGCCGGTCTGCCCGAGGACACGACCGAAGAGAACATGCAGTCGCGCCTGCGCGGAATGATCCTGATGGCGCTCTCGAACAAGTTCGGTCACATCCTCCTCACGACCGGGAACAAAAGCGAACTCGCGGTCGGCTACTGCACGATCTACGGCGACATGGCGGGCGGCCTCGCCGTCATCAGCGACGTGCCGAAGACGCTCGTTTATGAGCTGGCCCACTGGATCAACCGCGACCGTGAAATTATTCCACTCCAGACAATCGAGAAGCCGCCGAGCGCCGAGCTCAAGCCTGGCCAGATCGATCAGGACTCCCTTCCTCCCTACGACGTGCTCGACCGAATCCTGCAGCTTTACGTCGAGGAGAACAAGAGCGCGCGCGACATCGTTGCGCATGGATTTGACGAGAAGACGGTGCGCTGGATCCAGCGTCGGGTCGACTTGAACGAATACAAGCGCGCTCAGGCCGCTCCTGGAATCAAAGTCACCAGCCGCGCCTTCGGAGTGGGCCGCCGTATGCCGATCGCCCAACAGTATGTCGAACTCGACGCCCTTCCCGCCGATTGCGAAGAAGGCTCATGAATCGGTGTGCACCGCGTTGGAATCGAACCAACAACCCAGTGATTAAGAGTCACTTGCTCTGCCAATTGAGCTAGCGGTGCGTTTGTCATCGGCCGATTTTACCGGCAACGGACCCGAAAATTACTCATCCGCGTCCGCTGCACAACGCGTAAATTTCTCCCTCCAGCTCCACCGGAGGCGGACCTCGTTTCGCTCGACGTCCAAATCCTGCTCACTTCTGGGCGAGCACGTCGGTGAGCAGGTCAAATTTTCGATTCGCCAATTCCTGGGTAGCGCGTTGCGACGCTTTTCCATCGACCCAGAGGGCCAGACCGTTGACCTCGTCCTGACCTGGCAGGAGCGCGCCGAACTCCGCCACCCGCCCCGCGGCTCGTTCGCTCCAGATCGCGTAGTCGCACGAGAGCGGAAAGACTAGAATACCATTCGTGTCGAGCGCGCAGAGTGCGCCGCCTTCGACGCGGATTGAACGAAGTTGCGCCTTCGTCGTGTGATACCGCGCGAGGACCTGTGCGAGTCGCTCGAAGTAGATCGCATCCTGCTCCGTCAGCGCCCGGCAGGCGGTAGTTATGAATTTCGTGGGGTCGACTCCGATCGTGCTCAGAGCATCGATCAGGATCGTTTCGGTCCACGGCGAATACCACGGGTGCCTCAGAAGTTCATCCGCATCCTCACGGCTCACGCCGAGTGCGAAGAGTTTCTTGCGCGCCCGAATTCGCAAGTCGTCCGCGGTCGAATTGACGAGCGTCGCCTGAAGCGTCTGGTTGACGTTCAATACCGTCACAACATCCCCCGCCGGTCCGCCAACGGCAGCCGTGGCCGCACTCACGACCAAGCCGCCGAGCACCATCGCCCGGGCATTCTTCGTTAGCTGCTCTTGCAGCTCCTGGTTGTAACTGTAAGGACTAACTCCGAGCTTGACCGCAAGACCCCTCTTTGCCTTTTGCAAGCCGATGAGGTTTTGCACGACGTTCCCCTCGCCTTCGGTCGCGCCGCCCTTCAGTCCTTCGCCGAGGCGGCCAAAGAAACGGGAGGCGCCACTCGGAATATTTTGCAGGGTACCAAACGGGTTCCGGATTATCCCTACGACGCCCTGTACCTTTTGCCTGGCGGAATTCTCCATCGCCCTGGTGAATTCATCCGTCTGGCTCATCTGCCGCAGCTTGTCGATCGCGTAGATTTCGCGGATCCGCGTGCGCAGGGCGATACCTGTTGTCACCCCCCAGGCGTTATCGCCGGAGGAAAGGAAATAGGTGTTATTCAGACCGTCATTTTCAGCGGTTTCTCCGACGGAATGGAGTGGGCCGCTCATCAGGTCGGCCGGGATAAACGTCTTCGCGTCCACCGGCCCGGCGACCTCGAAGGCCGGTTCTGCTAAGGCGGGAGAGGGAGTGGGACTCGGCGTTTGGGCGAGCACCGTTATCGCAGAGAACAGGAGAGCAAAGAAGATAGGCTTGTTTTTCATAGGCTGAATAACGGGGTCGTGCACACGAACTGGATTGTCACGAATCAAAGCATGGCACGCACAGAGCTTGCCAGTTTGGTGTCCGCTTCAAACATGAGACTTTGGACCTACGTTAAATCAGATTCACAGAGGACCCGCCAGCCTAGAAACGCGCGGTCCGGACCGCAGCATCAGCCGCCTCTGGAGAATGCGAAGAAGGTTTGATGCGGCTCAGCGAGTCGGGCTTTGGCGGCTTCGCGGAATAGGACTGGAGTTCGGAGCGGTCGAGCTGGCCGTCGTTATTCTTGTCCGCTTCGGCCATGATCCATCGTTTACTCCTGCCGGAGATTGAATTTCAAGATACGGTCCACCTCGGCAATCGCGGCTGGATTCTTCGGCGAACTGTGATTGCACGGAACAACCTCTTCCGACACGGCACCATCGAGATGAGAACTCCAATAAGCAACGACGCCGTCGCTGCTGTTGGGGGTGTCACCGCGGCCCCGATCTCCTATGATGGAATGATAGGGAATGCCGGAGGTGATCGGGATCTTGTCCACCGCCCGGACAAAACGATTGTTGGGCGCCAGCGTGTCGATGCTATTGGGCATTCGCTTCATCTGGAGCGCCGAAGTATCAACCGTCACGACTGCGAGGACTGTGCTTCCGATGCTGGCGAGCAAGTGGGGCGGCCGAACGAGCGAAGAAGCGATCCGGCCGATCCAGTTCGTCGCCAGATCGGCGCCGCGATGAGGCGTAGACATGAAAATGACTCGGGCGATATCTGGGCGATGATGGAAGATAAGTGACTCCTTGAGCACAGCGCGGGATTCTCCGTGCAAAGCGGTATCTGCGGGGCGTTTGCCAAAGTAGAGACGCCAGAGCGAGTCGTCGGCGTCGGTAAGCATAAGACGGCTGATCATCCCGCCCATGCTGTGGGCCACGAGCACAATGCGCTTATGCTTCGGATAGGCCTGCGCGAGCGCATCCAGTTCCCGGCGGAAGAGCGCCGCCGAGTAGGGATAGGGATAGCCGCTTGGATAACTGTAAACCCAGAACTGATAGTCCCGGCGAATCTCCCGGTCGGCGCGCAGATCATTAATCATCGGAGCCCAGCTCGCCGGCGTATCCTGAAGGCCGTGGACGAAAATCACTGGGATACGATCTGGGTCATACGGTTGCAGCCGAATGAGACGGGCGGTGTCCGCATACTTCTCCGGACGCAGCAGACGGATGAGTCCCAGCTTATCCGGACGCTCATATACCAATGCGACCGCGAGCGGAGCCGTGAAGTCGGCCGCGACCGGAAAGACCCTCCGTTGCACGGTCACCGTCTCTTTTTCGAACGGCTCGATGAACTCGATTTGGGCGCGGCGCTTGTGGAAACGAATGATCGCGGTGGCGGCTGCATAAAGGCGCGGAGCGGCAAAAACCTTCCGGAAACCGTCCTTCTTCTCGCGACCGACGACGACCAGCGGTGCACCCAGACCGTCAATCGTGGTCCGTCTTCCAAAGTAGCTGCCACTAACAACGAGACTGTCGGCGGGAATGATCTTGTAAGCGCCCGGATCACGGTCCGGGCCCCGGGGGCGAAGCGTCGTCAGAGAATAGCTCCCTTTGGGTGAGGGCACCGTGATTGCTCGATCCCACGGGTTGAGCTGGGCGGATTCGATTACCTGGATGGAGCGCGCAACCGAAAAGTTATAGAGACCGAGAGCTTGTTTGTCGGATGGGTCTCGAAGTAATCGATCGAGGGCTTGCTCGGCGGACTCCAGGTAACCTCCTAAAGCCCGAGATGGGTCGCTCCGCTGCACTTCTTGCGCATCGCTCAGTTGGCGCTCGGCCGGAGCGAGCTGTCTCTCCTTTGTTCCAATGACAGCCAGACGTGGCGTGGTCTGCTTCACTGTCGCGATCTGCGAACAACTTGTGAGGATCGTCGCGGCGAGAATGAATCCGATGCGTTTCATGACAGGTTGGAGCTACGGGTCAGTTGGGAGCTGCGTCGCGCCTACGATGGCTTAGTAAGGTAACGCGCACGGGGTGTCCACTGCATCCCGAGCCCCGTAGTCATCCCTTCTCAACTTGGACTAGCGACCTCCGAACAGCCGCTAGACATTTCTCGTCACGATTTGCGATCGCGTATTTCCTCCCGCGCAAAAGCGATGCCTCACATTTCCAAAATGTCGGTCGAAACTCCCAGCCATTTGGAGGCTTCTTCAAGGGTCTTGAACATGGCGCATTGCAGCGGCGAATGATCGGTCGCGAGGACATGAATCTCCACAAAGCGGGCGATGGTCTTGCTCGTCACATGGAACGCCGATTCCACTGGAGAACGCGCCGTATAGGACCCTCGCCGGTGCAGCGAAACGCGCAAAATGAAGTCAGGATCCAAATCGATCGCATCCAGCTTCGTCGTGTCGGTGAATCGATCAAAGGGCTTCTCGCCGCCGTCCTCCTCATGCTCGATGAATTCCACGATTTGGTTAACCTGCTCGCCTTGAAGAACGCCGCGCGGCCGCCAAACCATCAGGCGCCAGTCGGGATGAAACGAGACATGCGGCGGAAGTTTCATTTCTATTTTGGCCTCCTGAAGTCAGTCGATTCCTGCAATAAGTTATACGTTTGGAGTTATCCCGACAAGAGCAGCGATTGCCCGCCTCGCGGACATGTCCCCGGTGTGTTGGCTGCGTCTGCACTGGATTCGTGTTCGAAACGCCGGCGGATGAGACGCGTCAAAGTTCACTCCGGAAAAATCGTCTGCCAGTCATCCTTCATGCTCACCACCGTACACCGCTTTTTTCTCCGCCTCGTCGCAAGCCTTGTTGAGTTGACCAATGTGGGATGTGCGGTCGGTCGGAAGCCCACTCGCGTTACGCGTCGTCGTGCAGGATGAGCATAACGAACCACGCACCGGTTGCACTTTCGGCCTACCAAAACGTCTCCTGATCGCCAGAGATCAGTGTTCTCTGGAGTCAGTTACTCCATGGGTGCAAACTTGAACTTCTGTCCGCCCACCGCGGCCTTTACCATCGCCCCGCTCAGGGGCAACGTGAACACCGCCACGCCCTGGTCGTACTTGGCGTTCGCGGCCACACCGGACGCGACGATCGACGCCTTGGCCGCCGCGCTCATCTCATACTCGGTCTGCTTGAACTTGTTTAGCGCGGCCTTCGTCTCGAAGAAGATGACCTCCGAGAATTTGCCGCCCCCCGCTTGCGCTCCAATGCTAACCGCAGACATGGTGACTTTGCCGGTGACTTTGCCGTGCTCATAGACCAGTCCGTCGCCGTGCTCACCGCCGATGATCAATCCGCCTTCTCCGACGGAGGGCAGGATTGCGTAACCGGCGGACTGCTTGAAGAATTTGGCCAGGCCGGGGTCAGCCGCCTTAAAATTCTGCATGGCTTCCGCTGACTCGGCCTTCAGATCTCCGGCCCGGGCGGTAAACGCTGTCGCCAGCATGAGCGCGAGCAGGGCGGCAATTTTCGTGATGCGAGGTGTGTGTATCATGGTTTCCTTTTTGTGAGCGACTAGTGTTGTTGTCCGGGTTGGTGTGGCGAAATTCGGCCTTTTCGTCGCGAGGCATGTCTTTCGATATCAGGTCGCTTATCGGGAATACAGAACTTTCGCACCTGTCCCATAAGCATAGAGAGAGCGTCGTTCAATAGTTTCGCTGGATTTGAGTCATTTCGCAGGGTTCTGCCCTAGAGAGGCTGCCAGACTGATCAGGTTTTGTGGTTTCACGCGAATAATACCGTGACGTGGCGCGTCCAGGTCCGCGATGAGCATGAAGGCGATCGAGGCGCCGAGAGGCAGAATAGGAAGCAATCTGGAACCTGCCTGAGCGCTGCGCGCGCCATATCCAATGAGCAAGCTGCATCCGATGGCGATCACGCCAAGGAGAATCCAGGCCGCCTCTGGGATTCGGTTCCAATACGCGGCCTGAGCGTAGCCTTGTGAATTCAAGACGTCGTTCATGCCGGCAACGGCGAGCGCGACCACTGGTGTCGGCTGCTGCGCCGCGGGAACACGGACCGCGGACCACAACTCGTTCTGCAACTGCTGGGTCCGGACACTAATTTGCTGAAACTCTTGTTCAGCTTGAGCCGCATAGAACAAGACACGCTGCTCGAGATAGGTCTTTAGCAGGGCTCGGACCTTCGCCGCGTCGGCGGCAGGTAATAAGTCGGCCCGGACGTACTCGGTCCCGACCGCGTTGGCCTCCGCTTCCTCATAAGTCTTACGCAGATCGTAGCGACCTACGGCCATGGAAAAGCTAAATCCGATCAGGAGAGCGAGAAGGGTCAGCATCCCAGCCAGGACGAAGCCAAAGTCTTCACGCGAGTCCTTGTCCAAGGCCCGTTTCGTTCTCAACACCGTCCACCCAATCCAGGCTGAGAGCCACAGGGCGAGGAACGAGAGAGCAAAAATAAGAACGGGATAATGGGTGAGGTTCATTCGTTCGTCGTTCGTTTGCTGGCTGGCTGCTGGTTTGTTCCGCAAGGCGCAGGCTCCATTCAAGAATATGGAACCTCGCACTTACCAATGAAATGCGGCGATTCGGACCGTTTACCTTTGGGCCGTCTTTGCGCCCGGATCTTTAACACAACGGAAGCCGAGGTGATTCGTGCCGGTGTCGGGCTCTCCCTTTCCGCGGCCGCCCGGCTCGTAGCGTTTGCAATACTGATCCGTGCAGAGGAACGAGCCGCCCTTATGCACATGCTTTTTCGTGCCGGGTTCGCTCGGATCGAGGCTATCAGCCGGGCCTCGGGGATTCCGCGCCACCCCGCCCTGGTCGGCGAGAGTTTGATAATAATCGGGGCGATACCAGTCGGTGCACCACTCCCAGACGTTGCCGGCAATATCAAAGAGACCGTAGCGGTTGGCGGGGAATGACCCGACTGGCGCCGCTCCAACGTAGCCGTCCTCTCCTGTGTTCTTGTCTGGGAAATGTCCCTGGAAGGTGTTGGCCATGAATTTGCCGCCTGGTTGAAACTCGTCGCCCCAGACGTAGGTCTTGCGTTCCAATCCGCCGCGCGCGGCGAATTCAAACTCCGCTTCCGTGGGCAACCGTTTCCCGGCCCATTTGCAATAGGCCAGCGCGTCCTCGTAGGCGATGTGCAGGACCGGATACTTTTCCTTGCCTTTGAGATCGCTCTCAGGTCCCGTCGGATGGCGCCAGTTCGCTCCCTTGACGTAGCTCCACCACTGAAAATGATCGTTCAGCTCGACGGGATGATCGGGCGGAGCAAAAACCACCGAACCGGCGACCAGGTTTTCCGGCTTGGCTCCGGGATAATCCTCAAGCTTCGGCACGCGCTCGGCGAAAGTAACATAACCGGTCGCCTTAACAAATTTTTCGAACTGTTCGTTAGTTACCTCTGTCTTGTCCATCCAAAAGCCGTCCACATAGACGCGATGCCAGGGCCGCGCATCGGCAAAATCCGGCTCATCTGAGCCCATCCAGAATTCACCGCCCGGGATCCAGACCATGCCGTCCGGCGCCGCACCGGGCGGTGGCTTGTTCGGCGTTGCGGGCGCAGAAGCTGAGGTGTCCTTGGCAGGAGCGGACGCCGGATCGGCCGCGTGCAGGCTGGCGACTGAAGTGGTGGCGAGAGACACCATGAGAAGGGCAATACGAATGTTCATGGTTCTACGCTGACGCGACCCGGAACCATCCGTCCCTCACTGCCCAAAAGCAAAGATGCGCTTCCAGTCGTCCTTCATGCTGATGACAGTCCATCCATCTTTCTTCGCCTCGCTCATAAGCGCGTCGCTGAAAGTGCCGATTTTCGATTCTGCGCCGTAGGCAAACTCGCGTTTGGAGTCGTCATGATGGACGAGCATCATCAGCCGCGCGCCGCTGCCAGCCTGGGTCCACTCCAGCATTTGCTGGTCGCCGTCTGAGTTGCCAAACGCAGCGATCGGCTGGCGGCCGATGTGTGAATTGATCCCAATGGGTTTGCCGGTCTTGTCGTCGATGAAGTTTATCTCCGCGAGGCGCATGAGCACGGGTTTGCCTTCGCGCATTTCATACTTCGTCTTGATGCTGCTGCCGACAACCTGCTCGGGCGGGATGCCATAGACTTTCTCCGTCCA
>JBDTOL010000085.1:0-5832 GCA_039933235.1 Spartobacteria bacterium
ATTTCCTGATCGTCTGGGACATCGTCAATTTCTGCCGGGAAAACAACATCATGGTGCAGGGCCGGGGGAGCGCGGCGAACAGCGCGGTTTGTTTTTGTCTCGGGATCACCCCGGTCGATCCGGTGAGCAACAATCTCGTCTTCGAGCGTTTCCTGAACGAAAGCCGCAAAGGCTGGCCCGACATCGATCTCGATCTCCCAAGTGGCGATCGACGGGAAAGCGTCATCCAGGAAATCTACCGGCGTTATGGCAAACACGGCGCGGCCATGACCGCGAATGTGATCACGTACCGCGGGCGGAGCGCGGCGCGCGAGATCGGGAAGGCGCTCAATTTCGCGCCCAACATTCTCGACCGCTTCTCGCACCTCTTCGCGAACGGCGATTTCCCGCACACCCTCGATCTGGAGTCGCAGATCGAGCAATCCGGTTTGCCGAAGGCGCATCCGCGCATGCCTGCGTTCGTTAGGCTGTATCAATCGATTTACGGTTTGCCGCGCCATCTCGGGCAGCACTCCGGCGGGATGATCATCTGCCAGGACAAACTCAGCTCCTTTGTCCCGCTCGAGAACGCCTCCATGCCCGGCCGGGTGGTGGCGCAGTGGGACAAGGACGACTGCGAAGATCTCGGGATCGTGAAAGTCGACTTGTTAGGCCTGGGCATGATGTCGGTCATGCAGGACACCTTCGAGCTTTGCCGGGAACGCGGCCGGCCGCTCGACCTCGCGCACATCCCGAAGGATGACGCTGCCACTTTCGAGATGATGCAGAAGGCCGACACGATCGGTGTTTTCCAGATCGAGAGCCGGGCCCAGATGGCGACCCTGCCGCGGATGAAACCGAAATGTTTTTACGACGTCGTGATCGAGGTCGCGATCATCCGGCCGGGGCCGATCCAGGGCGACATGGTGCATCCCTATCTGGCGCGGCGGGCGGGGAAGGAGCCGGTCACGTTCTTCGACGAGCGGCTGCGCCCGGTCCTGGAGCGGACGTTAGGCGTGCCCTTGTTCCAGGAGCAAATGCTCAAGATTGCGATGATCATGGCCGATTTCTCCGGCGCTGAAGCGGAAGAGCTGCGACGCGCGCTCAGCTTCCATCGCTCGGTCGAGCGGATGGAGAAGGTGAGCGTAAAACTGCGCGCCGGGATGGAAAAGAATGGCGTCGCGCCGGAAGTGATCGTGCAGATCATCCAGGCGATCAGCTCCTTCGCGCTCTACGGTTTTCCGGAGTCGCATGCGATCAGTTTCGCCATCCTCGCCTACGGCAGTGCCTACCTGAAGGTGCATCGGGCGGCGGAGTTTTATGCCAGCCTCCTGAACAATCAGCCGATGGGATTTTATTCCACGGCCACCCTGGTGAAGGATGCGCGCCGGCATGGGATCCGGATGCGACCGGTTTGCGTGGCGGAGTCGGAGTGGCACTGCACGGTCGAATCCGATGAAGTGGTGCGGCTCGGTTTTTGCGTGGTGAACGGGTTGCGGCAGGAGCATGCGGAAGGAATCGTCCGGGAGCGCGCGGCGCAGCCGTTTGCTTCCACCGAAGATTTCAAAGAGCGCGTGGCCCTAACGAAAGAGGAGCTGCGCGGCCTGGCGGCGCTCGGAGCGCTCAATGGCCTGGCCGAACATCGGCGCGCTGCGCTTTGGGAAGTGGAAGAACCGCTGCACGACGATTTGCTGGGGAACGTACGCGACTCGTCAACTTCTTCGGCACCTGCTTCTGCCAGCGGCCGGACCGCCCGGCGCGGCGCGTGCGCTCCCCAATCTCCGCTCCCTCCGATGACCTTGCCGGAACGCGTGCAGGCGGATTATGCCGGGATGAACCTGACGACCGGGCCGCATCCGATGAAACTGTTGCGCGAGCAGTTGCCAGAAATTTGGCGGGCGAGCGATCTCGTCCAGGCGCGACATGGCGCGACCGTCCAGATCGCGGGCAACGTGATTTGTCGTCAGCGCCCGGGAACGGCGAAGGGATTCGTTTTCATCAGCCTGGAAGATGAAACCGGCGTGTCCAACGCGATCGTGACGCCGGGGCTGTTTGAGAAACTTCGACTGGTCATCACGGAAGAGCCGTTTCTCGTGATCGAAGGTGAGGTGCAAAACACCGACAACGTCGTGCTCGTGAAAGCGAGGAAGATTCGGCCCCTTGCGCAGGCGCAAGTGGGCGGGAGTGCCTCGCATGATTTTCATTAGGGCTCACGTTCCCTCTTTTGTCATCCCGATCCGCCGCAGCGCGGTGAAGGACCTCCGTCCTGCGGCGGATCGGGATGACACGCAAAAAAGAGAGGCGGACCTACTGAAGAAGTGCGCCGAAAAGCAGCGGAAGTTGCAAAGGCTGCGAAGGCATCAGTGGCAGCCGCAACCCGCGCCGCACGAACCCCCTCCGACGGTGCCCACCGACGGACCGGTGGAGCCGCCCGGCACATGCACTCCGTATCCGCCCGAGATGACTCGCTTGACCGTCTCCCCGGTCTCCGGATCCACCCGCAGCGGCTCGTCCTTCATACTCTGCTTGATTTCAAACCGGCGCTTTGGCTTGGCCGGGTCGGTCGTTTCGTAAACGTAAGTAGGCATAAAACTATTCGGCCGCGTGCCGCTTTGGGGCTTCCTTTGGCTCTGCCGGTTTCTCGCTGGGCTCCTTCTCCGAATCCATCCACTCGGTGTGGAAAGTGCCCGGCTTGTCGACCCGCTCGTAGGTGTGCGCGCCGAAGAAATCGCGCTGGGCCTGGAGCAGGTTGGCCGGGAGACGCGCCTGGCGATAACTGTCGAAGTAACCTAACGACGCGCAGAACGCCGGCACCGCCACGCCCTGCTCGATCGCGGTCGCCACGGCGCGGCGCCAGTTCCGCTGCGTCTTGCGAATGATGTCGGTGAAATAGGAATCGAGCAGCAGATTATCCAGGCCCGGATCGCGCTCGTAGGCTTCGCGAATGCGATCGAGAAACTTCGCCCGGATAATGCAACCGCCGCGCCAGATGGTTGCGATGTCGCCGAAGTTCAGCTTCCAGGAAAACTCCCGGCTGGCCGCGCCTAACAACTCCATCCCCTGCGCGTAGGAAACAATCTTTGAGGCGTAAAGCGCGTCGTGCACGGCGCCAACCAGCTCGTCGCGATTCCCGCTGTACTTTTCCACCTCCGGTTCCGGCAGAATTTTCGAGGCCTCGACCCGCTCCTCTTTGCGCGAGGAAATGACGCGCGCCTCGACCGCCGCGTTGATCGTGGAGATGACGATCGATTGGCGAATGGCGGATTGAAGCGTCCAGATGCCGGTCCCTTTCTGGCCGGCCTTGTCGAGAATGACGTCGACCATTGGTTTCCCTGTCTCCGGATCCTTCTTGCGAAAAATCTGCGCAGTGATGTCGATCAGGTAGCTGTCGAGCGCGCCGCGATTCCAATCCGAGAAGATATCGGCCAGCTCCTCGGTCGTTAGGCCAAGGACGCGGTTGAGAATGGCGTAGGCCTCGCAGATCAACTGCATGTCGCCGTACTCGATCCCGTTGTGCACCATCTTGACGTAGTGCCCGGCGCCGTCCGGCCCCATGTAGCGGCAGCAGGGTTCGCCATCGACTTGGGCGGCGATCTTGCGAAAGATCGGCGCGATCATCCCCCACGACTCACGCGATCCCCCCGGCATGAGCGACGGGCCTTTTAGCGCGCCTTCCTCACCGCCGGAGACGCCGCAGCCAACGAAGTGAATTCCCTGGCCTTCGAGTTCCTTGCAGCGTCGTTGCGTGTCGGTGAAAAGGGAATTGCCGCCGTCAATGATGACGTCGCCCTGCTCGAGCAACGGCACGAGCTGGCCAATCACGGCGTCGACCGGCGCGCCGGCCTTGACCATGATCATCGCCTTGCGCGGCCGCTGCAGGGCGCCAACAAATTCCTCCATCGTCGTCGTCGGCTGGATGTTTTTCCCCTGGGCCCGACGCGCGACGAACTTATCTGTCACCACCGTGGTGCGGTTGTAGGCCGCCACGCGGAATCCCTTCGACTCCATGTTGAGGACGAGGTTTTCCCCCATCACGGCCAACCCGATCACTCCAATATCACATTGATTCGGTTTCATTTTCAGTATCTCCTGAACCCTCACCACGCCGTGGCGACGAAAGTGGTCAGGCTCGCTCAAAGCAGATGGCAACTTGGCATTCGGAAATCCTAATCACAACCAATCCTCTGCAATCGCCCCCGCATTACTGGAGCGGCGCCCCGGGCGCGACGGTCGATTTCTGGGGTGTAGTGCGGGCCGGAGAAGACGGCCGCGAGATATCCGGGATCGAATACGAAGCGCACCGGGAGATGGCAGAGCACCAGATGGAGCAGATCGCGGAATTGGCCGCGCCGCAGTTCGGTCTTCTCGAGGTGCGGTTGCAGCACCGGATCGGGTTTGTCGCGACCGGCGAGGCCTCACTCTTCCTGCGAGTCTCGAGCCCGCATCGCGGCGCCGCCTACGACGGGAGCGCCTGGATCGTAGCGGAGTTGAAGAAAAAAGTGCCGATTTGGAAGCGCCCGATTTTCGTTAGGCAAGAGCATGGAGCCGTCCCGGCATGAATTGGGCAAATCGTCTCACGCTCGGCCGGCTCGCGCTCACCATCCTCTTCGTCCTTGCCCTCAGCTCGGTCTGGACCTACGGCCGGAGCATCGCGCTGGTGCTCTTCGCGCTGGCCGGAATCAGCGATTATTTCGACGGTGAAATCGCGCGGCGTTACGGCATCGTGACGAACTTTGGAAAACTGATGGACCCGCTGGTGGACAAGGTCATGATGTCGGCCGCCTTCATCTGCCTCGTGCCGCTCGGGGCCGTGCCGGCCTGGGTCGCGGTCATCGTGGTGGCGCGGGATTTCCTCATCACCGGCCTGCGCCTGCTCGCTTCCTCGGAAGGGACCATCCTGCCCTCGGAGCGACTCGGGAAGCACAAGACTTCGTGGCAGATTGTGACCGTCGTTTTCTTTCTCCTACTCCTCTCCATCCGTGAGTTTCGACCCGGGATCGAGGATTCTGGGTGGTGGCAGCTCTGCTGGCGTTACGGCGGCAACTTCCTGCTTTGGATCACGATCGGCCTGACGATTTATTCAGGGCTGGGCTATCTCTGGCGGCATCGCGGGCTGGTGCGAGCCTAACGATTAGTCTTCGGCGCGCTTTCGCAACGCCCGAGAAAGGCGCCCGGATGCGTGCGCAGGTATTCCTCCACCTCACTGGCGCGCAACGCGCGCTGGGTCTTGCCGTCGCAGACGATCTCCAGCTTTTCCTTCGGGTCGAATTCCTCGTCCGCCCCGTTGCTCGTCCCGGCCACCGGCGTCTGCTCCGGCGCAGCCTCCGGTTGGTCCCGCCGGGTCGCTTCACGAATGGTCTCGACGCAGTTCGGCGACTTCGCCACGGCTGCGTCGGCGACGAGGGTTGGATCGCCCCCCGCTGCGGTCGCGGCCGCCGCGACCGCGCCTACCAGCTCACAGTTGAGTTTTCCGCTGCAACGCAGGACTGCCCCCATGATCTCGGCGGTCGCTTCCCGCCGCGCCGTCACCGCCGCGTGCGTGATCGCGGCCGCCGCACCGCGATTTTGCCGCACCGCCGCGCAGACCGCCTCGAGGAACTGCGGCTTGCTCGCGGTGTTGAGGGTCGTCCGGCGAGGCAACTCGTCCGCGATAAAATCGGATCCGTCTTTTTCCTGGCCCTGGGCGCCCGGCCTGGGCGCAAGAAACAAAGCCGCCGCCAGCAGCAGCAACAGAACAGAAGTCGCTCGGCTCAGGGCGACTCGTGGAGGCAGCGATCTCATCGGCAATCGGACGGCGGTAGCGGGCAAAGGGAATCGAACCCTCATAGCCAGCTTGGAAGGCTGGAGCTTTAC
>JBDTOL010000086.1:0-17028 GCA_039933235.1 Spartobacteria bacterium
CCGCATCGTAAGGGAGCACGAACTCGTGCAGCGGCGCGTAGTAACTTGCCTCGGCCGGCTGCACCTTTGCGTCGGCAAACCCCGCCGGTTCCGGGTAGGCATAGGAATAATAGAGCGGGGTTGGGCTCGCCGCGTTTCCCGGCCAGAAGCCGACGCTGCTCACTTCCTGCGCGTAGGCTTCGCGCGTCACGCGATCGGACAGATGCGGAACGCCGCCCGGATGTTGCGGCGCCGGCCGTCCCGAGAAACGCGTTACCGCAAGGTCGAAACTGCCCCAGAAGAAATGCAGCGGGCTGCATTTGCCGCAGAACCGGGAACGGAATTTCTGCAGGACGCGATCAGATTGCTGGAGCACTCGCCAGAAACGGTGCGCCTGCTCGGGCTGGTAGGTGCGATTGGTTTCGTCGCGCTCGAAGCGGATCGGATCAGCGATCTCGTTAGGCAGCGAATCGATCCGCACCGGCAGCTCGAGTTCCTCCAAAGCCCCCAGGACCGCGCTGTAAAAATCGGCCACCGTGCGCGACTCGAGCGGCAACTCCCACCGGGCGCCGTCGCTCTTCTCGATCAGTAATTGGTGGCTGATGAAATCGAACCGGATCTCGAAGGTCTGGAGACCATGCGGAATGGGCGAAGTCGTCAGGCCGCGCGCGGTGAGGTAGAGCGTGACGTGCCACGAATGGTTAATCCAGGGGGAGCGGGCGAGTCGAATTTTGCCGACGATCTGAGTCCACATATGCAGTGTCTCGGCCGTGGCGTGCCATTCGGTGAACGGAAGGGCAGGCCAGAAGAGCGAGCGATCGGTCTCGGAGAGCGGTCCGGCAGCGGGTTGATCTTTCATGGTGCTGAGAATCTAGCGCAGGGGCAAAACAGTTGCGACGAAAGGCGAGCCAGCCTATATCAAACGCTCTCGGCGCGGGTAGGTACCGAAGTGGCCAAACGGGGCGGACTGTAAATCCGCTGGCTTACGCCTTCGCTGGTTCGAATCCAGCCCTGCCCACCACTCTCATTGCGTCTTCTCGCAGAAGCACTCACTCAACCGAGCGCGTTACCGGCGTTGGAATATTCAAAAATAGCCGGAGCGGAAGGTGGTATTCCATGCCATAGTGCGGTCGCGAGATCCCGGCAGCCTCAACTCCGGCACTTTCGCAATGGCAGACGGGGCACCAGCCCGCACCGATCGCCGCACCGCCAAGGGGCAACCACTCTATGACCTTTTTTCGACTTCCTGCTCATCGCATTAACTGGATAACCAGCTCATTCCTCATGGGTACACTCGCCCTGACGCTCACCGCCGTGCCGCTCTATCTCTGGCACTTCGGCCTCGACTGGTTCCAGGTCATGCTCTTCGCCGGCATGCTCGTCGCAACCGGCTTGAGCATCACGCTCGGTTATCATCGTCTTTTTTCCCATCTCACTTTCAAGGCGGCACTGCCGGTGCGCCTTTTCACCGCCGTTTTCGGGGCGGCGGCTTTTGAAAACTCCGTCCTGATGTGGGCGAGCGAGCATCGCGATCACCACAAGCACGTCGATCACGACGACGATCCTTACAACATCTCGAAGGGCTTCTTCCACGCCCACATCGGCTGGCTCATCTTCAAGCTCAACCCCGAGGGCCCCTATGATAACGTGGCCGACCTGGAAAAGGATCCCCTGTTGCAATGGCAGAACCGGCACGTCCAGACCATCGCGGTGGCAGTTGGCTTTGTCTTTCCCGCATTACTCGGCGGCCTCTGGAATGGCTGGGCCGGAGCGCTCGGCGGTTTCCTTCTCGCTGGCGTCGCCCGGATCGTGGTGCTGCAGCATTGCACCTTTCTTATCAATAGCGCCTGCCACGTTTTCGGGAGCCAGCCTTACTCGAAGAAGTGCAGCGCACGCGATTCCTTCCTCATGGCCCTCTTCACTTTTGGCGAAGGTTACCACAACTATCACCACGAATTTCAGCACGATTATCGCAACGGCGTGAAGCCATGGCAGTTTGACCCCACCAAGTGGGTCATCTGGACGCTCTCGAAAATCGGGCTGGCCAAGGGGCTACGCTCGGTTCCGGAAGAGAAAATCCGCCTTGCGGAAGTGCAGCAACGAGCTGGAAATGCCGCCCCGAACCCGACAGTCGATGCTGCGCCGAGCGTGGTTGCGATCTATCCGGTTGCGGCCGGCCTGGAATCCTAAGGATTAACGCTACGGCTGAAGCAGCCAGACGCCTAGATCACTGAGTCTGGAACAACCGCAGAGCAGCATCGCTTCATCTAGCTCGTGCCGGAGAATCTCGAGCACCTGCTGCGCGCCGGCTTCACCGCCGACACATAATCCCCAGAGAACAGGCCGACCGACCAGCACGGCGCGGGCGCCCAGCGCTACGGCTTTGAGCACGTCGCTGCCGCGTCTAATCCCGCCATCCACATAGACCTCGCAGAGATCACCCGCGGCCTCGACCACACGCGGAAGCACTTCACTGGTGGCGGGCGCAGTATCCAATTGGCGTCCGCCGTGATTGGACACCACAACCGCCTTTGCGCCATGCTCTGCCGCCCGGCGCGCGTCGTCGCCCCGGCAAACGCCCTTCACCACGACCGGCAACCGCGTGGCGCCGACCAGCCAATCCAAGTCATCAAATCCGAGATCGGCTTTGAAATTATCCTGCACGTAGGCGGCCAGGGCCGATCCCTGCACTTCCGGAAAGCCGCCTTTGCCTAACGGGCAAAGATTTTCCACCTTGAGAGCGTCCGGCAACCGGAAGCTGTTGCGCGCGTCGCGCTCGCGTGTACCGAGGCCGGGAGCGTCCACCGTCAGGACGATCGCCTCCGCGCCGGCCGCCTCGGCGCGTTGCACCAGCTCGCGGGTGATCGCGCGATCCTTGTAAACGTAGAGCTGGAACCAGCGCGGGCTCCCAGCCGCGGCGAAGACCGATTCCATCGCGGTATTCGAGAGCGAGCTGAGAATGAAGGCTGTCTCAGCAGATCGGGCGGCGCGGGCAGTTGCGAGCTCGCCCTCTGCGCAGGCCAGTTTATGGAAGGCCGTCGGCGCAATCAGGATCGGCATGGAGATCGGCTGCCCGAGCACGGTGGTCGACAGATCGCGTGCCGTGACCCCGGCCAGGACCCGGTAATGGAGCTTCAACCGCATCCATCCCTGCGTGTTCTCGCGCAGCGTTACCTCATCGAGGGCGCCGCCCTCGTAGTAATCGAATGCGTCCCGCGGCATCCGACTGCGCGCGGCGCGCGCGTAATCAGAGATATTGAGGAGAGCGCCGGAAGTGTCGGCCGTTGCCATGCCGCGAGGTTGCCAGAAGGCGGAGCCCGAAGTCAAAGTGAAGGTCGCGGATCGCGCCGCGCTACGGCTGCCGATACAGAACGCCGTTTTTCATGACCAGGCGCACTTGGCGTAATGCGGCAACATCCTTTGTCGGATCTCCCTCCAGCGCGACGAGGTCGGCGAGTTGTCCGGCGCGAATGGTGCCCAGATCTGCCAATTGGAAGACGGCGGCGTTGCCGCTGGTGGCCTGGCGTAGAACTTCGAGTGGTGTGAAGCCGTATTCGCGCACGAGCAATTCCATTTCGCGCGCGTTGTCTCCATGGGCAAAAACACCAACATCGCCGCCCATCACAAAGGTGACGCCGGCGGCCCGCGCGGCTTTCATGCTCGCGCGCTTCTCAGCGATGCGCTGCGGTTCGGGGCCGCTCCCTTTCTTCCAGCCGCGATATTGCTCGACCGCGTCACCCGCCGCGACGGTTGGGCAAAAGGCGACACCGCGTTCCTTCATGAGCTTGAAGACTGCCGGCGTCCCGTCGTCGCCGTGCTCGATCGTATCGACGCCGGCGAGCGTGGCGCGTCGCATCCCTTCGGCGCTCGTGGCGTGTGCGGCGACGGGACGGCCGGCATCGTGCGCGGCCTTGACCGCCGCGTTCATTTCTTCCTGGGAAAACGTGGGGCGCGCAGGTTCGCCCGGACCCCAGCGATAATCGGCGTAGAGCTTGATCCAATCGGCACCCTTCCCGATCTGTACGCGCACCGCCCTAACGATTCCGTCAACCCCGGTCGCTTCCTCCGCACCCTGTGGCAGATCGAGATCGGTCGATAGTTTGGGGCCGTAACTTCCCGTCGCGACGATCGCGCGCGTCACCACGATCATGCGCGGCCCCGGCACGATGCCCTGCTCGATCGCTTTCTTCAGCCCGACGTCGCCGTAGCCGGCGCCTTCGGTGCCGAGGTCGCGGATGGTGGTGAAGCCAGCCAGGACGGTGGCGCGCGCGTGCGCGGTGGCCTCGGCCGTCCGAAAGGAGAGCGATTCGTTGTTCACCTGCTCGTTCCATGGCGTCTCGTTGTAGGGATGAAGGAAGAGATGGGAATGGCCTTCGATCAAACCGGGAATGAGTGTGTCGCCCGGGAGGTCGATTGTCTGAACGTCGTTAGGCGCAGTGATTCCGTCGGCCGGTCCGGCAGATTCGATCTTGTTGCCGCGGACGAGGACGGCCCAGCCGGGATGGAAATCCTGGCCATCGAAAACCGCGGCTGGTCGCAGCAGAGTGGCAGCGCTCGCGGCGGGTTCCACCGCACCCGCCAGAGCCGGGCTCAGCAGGGAGACGAGGAGTAAGCTGAAGCGAGCCTTCACGCCCATGACATTACCACAAGCCGGGCGGGAGCCGCTTCGTCTCGGTGGAATACTCACGATATTCCGGATATTGCCGCGCGAGGAGGTGTTCCTCGCATAAGAGCCGCGTGATCGCACCGCCAGTGGCGAGCGCGCCAGATCGCGACTGGAGTAAAATTTCCGAGCACTCCCGCCCAGATGAACAGACAGATCGAGGCGTAGATCGGATGACGGATGAATCGATACGGGCCCGCTTGTAACCACATTGCCGGCCGTCGGACTCGCCGCTGCATGAAAGCTGCGCAGGCCGAAGGCGATCCAGGCCCAGAGCATGAGGAGGATCGCCGCTTCCTGAAGCACGATGACGACAGGGTGGGGTGAGAAGACCATTCGCCAAAGGCCGACGAGGGAAAGCAGGCTCACAAAAAGCAAACCCTCGCCCCGAAAAATTCGGGGCGAGGGAGGTGCGACATTTTTCGCCGGCAAAAAACCGGACGTGAATTATTGGTCTCCCGGAATTGTGACGGAGGCAACGCCGCTGGTGTAGTCGGGCGAGTTGATCGTGGCCTCAGCCACTACCGTTTTGTATTTCCCGCCCGGGGCCGGGACTGTTTGGGTGATGCGCGCGCCGCCCGTCTTCCTCGGTTCGGTTCCGAAATCGACGGGTTGAAGAACATGCACGCGCAAACCGTCGATGCTGACCAAGGCACCGGTTGGTCCGTCTCTGTGGGCCCCGGCGCTGGCCGTGATCTCCTGCTGACCGTTTACCATTTGCTGCTCCACTTTCACGACCAAAGCCAAATTCCGGATGTAGTTGGGATCATTCTCATTCAGGGTGCGTGCGCCGGTGTGAGTGAGCATGGTAAAGCTCTGGGCGCTGTGCGGCCCGAGTTTGGTCTCCGCGCTGGCTCCGCCGGCGCCTCCAGGCGCGGCACAAGAGGCCAGGGAAAGAGCTGTGACGGACACGAGCAGGAAGTGCGGAAGGTATTTCATGGCGGAAGTTTGGTTAGGCAATGACATACCGTCAATATCGTTTTCCGAGCCGCGCTTGGTTGGTTAAATCGCCCGCTAGTCCGGCGGGCCGCTTTCATCGCGCTCCCCAGTTCGATCGGGGCGCCGGTGATCGGGATGGCGCGCCCCCCGGTTTCCGTGTCCATCATTTTTGATCCGAGCCAATTTTTCGCGTTGCTCGTCGCTCAGGAGCGGTTTCAGCGATTGATTGGTCTCAGCCATTACCTGACGCACTTTGGCGCCGGTTTCAGCGCGAATCTCCTGCAGTTGTTTACCTGCGCGGTCGAGGATCGGCTCGATTTTCGCAAGCTGCTGCTGAGTCAAATCGAGCTGGCCATTGATGCGATCGCGCAAGCGCTCGGTGAGAAGATGGGGGTGGTGTCCGTAATCGGCTCGCCATTGCCGGGCGTGATGAAAAGTGAAAAAGCCGCCGGCCGCGCCGCCGGCGAGAAAGGCGAGGACGAATCCCGCGACGAGTTTTGCCTTGAAGGACGCACTCATGGCTCGACCGCGTTGTCGATCACGTTATCGGCGATCGCGTATTGATCGAGCGCTTCGCCCGGATCGTTGGACTGGCGAAGTTCATTCACGACGCCGGCAGTGGCAAAGACGATGACGGCGAGAGAAAGCAGGACGACGCGGCGGAGGAGGCGCCCGACGTCGACCAGGTCGGGGTTGGTGCCAGCGCGCCAGGCGGCCAGGACGCGGGTGTCAAAGCCAAACGGCATTTCGTTAGGCGATCCGATCGTTGCACCGGCCGCGGCACGCAGCATGCGCTGGAGTTGGAGATCGGAGTCGTTCATCGGTTTCCTTCCGCAGTGAATTTTTCGAGCTGTTTTTTCATTTTTTTTCGAGCCCGGAAAGCGCGGATCTTGACCAGGGAGGCGCCCCAGCCGGTTTGCTCTGAGATTTCCGCGACGGAACGCTGTTGCAAATAAAGAAGATCAATCACGAGGCGCTCAGCCGGCTTTAGCAGGGTGAGGAGTCGCTCGACCAGGTCCCGCGCCGCCAGGCTCCGGTCCGGACCCAGCTCTTGATCGGTCGCGGCGAGATTGTCCAGGACCGCGACTTCTTCCTCGCTCAAGTCGGCCTGACACAGCTCCGGGCGAATGCGCTCGGCCTGGATCTGGTTCAGGCAGGTGTTGACCGCGATTCGCGAGACCCAATGCTCGAGCGGCACCCTGCCCGAAAACTGATCGAGCTTTCGAAAAACTTTAATAAAAATCATCTGGCACAGATCTTCCTCCGCCGTGCGGCGGGGCCGATGGGAGCGAACGAGTTTAAGGACGAGCGGGTAAAGGCGGCGGACGATTTCGCCCGCGGCGGCTTCGTCGTGTTGGGCGGCCGCTGCGACCAGGGCGGCCACATCGAAGTCGTCAACCATCTTGTCCACAGCGTTTCCACACTACCGGGAATGACAGGAGCGCGCGCCCCATGGTTACAGAAAAACAAAGTGTAACCGACGCCGCTTGCGCCCGGTCATCAGGCGTAAGATATGAAACGAACACTATTCACACTCAGTGCCATGGCGGCTCTCGCCCTTGGCAGCACCGCGCTGGCGCAGCAACCTGACGATGCCCGACAGGATCAACGGGGCGGGCGCGGCGGCGGCAATCATCGTCACAACTTACTCGCCCGCACGACGGAGCAGTTGAATCTCACTCCCGAGCAGAAGGCGAAGGTCCAGCCGATCATCGACCAGGCAACGCCGCAGATTGAAAATATCCGGCGCGAAGCGATGGAGAAAACCAAGGCGGTGATGGACAACGCGATGGCGCAGATCCGGCCTCTTCTCACCCCCGAGCAGCAAACGAAGTTCGATGACGCGCAAAACGAGCGCCGCGGCGGACGCGAAGGGCGGGGCGGCGGTGGTGGCAAGGCCGGGCAGCGCGGCCAGGATAGGCCGGACGACAATTCGGGTAACCAGTAACGCTGTGCCGAAGCGAGAGCGCCGGAGTCCCGGGACTATTGATCCTGACCAACCTTGAGCGCGAAGCTCAGGACCGGCATCTCGCGACGGCAGCCTTCGATTTCTCCCACGAGCGTCCCGGTTCGGACAGCTCCGAGGTGAAGGTAGAATGGCTCGGCGTTGGGGTCGGCTTCGGTCGTTAGGCACAGCGCCCCGAGGGCGGCGGCGCGCATCGCGGCGTGGGTGAAGAGAGCACGCCCGATTCCTTTGCCCATTTGGTCCGGTAACACCCACAGATGTTCCAGGCGCGTCGTCTCTCGGATGCGGAGCAGGGCGTGGAAGCCGACGGCTCGCTCCGCAATTGTGGCCATGAATGTCTCGTTGGCGGCGATAAATTCCGGCGTGATCGTGAGTTGGTCGCGCCATTGCTCGAGCCAGTGTGCCGGGTAATCCCAGTGTGCCTTGGCCGTGAATGCGATCGCACTCAGCACGGGCGCGTCGGTTGGTTGGGCACGGATAATTTGCACGCGCCAAAAAGATCGCGCTCCCGAGGGAGCGCGATCAAGTGGATTCTGGAGATGCGGAGCCTCGCCTGGCAGAAATAATCCGCCTGACGAGGAGGGATCGAACGGACGCTACTTGTCGAAGACTTTCTTAATGTCGCCGACTTTTTGCTGCACCTTGCCCTCGGCCTTTTCGGCGGTGCCGCGAGCTTCCAAATCCGGATTACCGACCGCTTTGCCAGTCTTTTCCTTCACGGCGCCAATCGCTTCCTTCGCCGTGCCTTCTGCTTTGTCGTGTGTGCTTGAGTTCATACTTATAATTCGTGTTTGGCGGGCTGCGGGGTCGTGTCGAAGGTTTCCGACGTTCATGACGACGCGGGCAGCGGCCCTGGCTTTTATCCTCATCACCGTGGCGCTCGATATGATCGCGCTCGGCATCATTCCCGGCGTTGCCGCTCCTCATCCTCGATTTCCTGGGCGGGACCGCAACGTTGGTTTGTGCTACGACAAATACGCGCAGGCCTATGCGCATGGGGGGAATGAGGAAACGCATCCCGCAGCGGAGCGGACCAAAGACTGGGTCGAGGCCCGTGCTTGGTACAAAAAAACGTGGGAATTATTCTCCGCGCTGCGGGATCACGGCGGGTTGATGCCGGCGGACGCGCAATTACCGGACCAGTTCGCCAACAAGAGCGCCGAGTGCGACATGGCGATCAGCCGGCTAGCGGCCGCGAATCGATCGCACTAAACCAAGCGCAAAATTCGTGGATGGTATTCTCTTCGGTTGGCGCGCGCGTCTGGCCTGAAGAGAGGAATTGAAAGCCGCACCTGCGCGATTACTATGAGCCGCGGTGGCCAAACGTACTCAGCAAAACGCATGGAACGAAGTCTACGCCCTGATTCTTCTCGGAGCTGGGACGTTGCTCTTCCTTGCCCTCATCTCCTACGTCCCGAAGGACATCCCCACCTGGTTCCCGCTCCTTAACACCACCTCCTCGCCGAACCGGCCGGCGCAGAATTTTCTGGGCCCCCTCGGCGCAGTCGGCGCCGGCATCTGCTATTTCCTCATCGGGGCCGCCTCCTACCTGCTGGCTGCGACCATGCTCGGTTTCGGTGGGGCGAAACTCTTCCACGGCGAGCTCAAAGTGAGCCGGCGGCTGGGCTGGATCATTCTCTTTATCGCCTCGGGCGCCTGTCTTCTCCATCTGCAGCCGTGGTTTCTGCGCGATTGGCGCGCCGCTTTCCAGATTCGCGGCCCGGGCGGATGGGTCGGCGATGTCGTAGGCCGCCATCTTTTCCGGTTTCTTCTCGGGAAGGGCTCGGTCATCGTCCTAGCCGGTATTTATGTGACGAGCCTCATCCTGATGACCGGCCTGCGGCCTGTTCATCTCGTCAGGCAAAGCGTCCTCGCGATGCGGCGCGGCCTCGTCGCGCTCCGGCTCTGGTTCCTCCATCGCCGCATGCGCAGGGCGGATCTGAAGGGTCAGCTCGAGATCAGCCAGCAAGAGCTCGCCAAACAACAGCGCGCGATCGAGAAAAAGCTGCGTCGCAAAGCCGCTCCGGGCGCACCCGTCGCACCGGAAATCATGCTCGAGGAGTTTGCCAATCGTCCTGAGCCGAAAGTCGTCGACACGACCGCGCTCCCGGCCGACCTGTCCCCGCCGCGGAAGAAGCCTTCCCTGGCGGAGCTGAAACGTGGCGGAAAAAAAGAGCCGACGCCGGCCCTAACGACGGCCGGGAACTGGGACGGCGAGAACTACGAGCTGCCCGGGATCGATCTGCTCGAGGAACATGACAGCGAAGGACGCGTCGCGGCCGACCCGGCCGAGCTGGAGGAAATTCAGCGGACGCTGATCGAAACGCTGGGCCAATTCGGCATCCAGGTCGCGCCGGGCGACATTACGAAAGGCCCCACCATTACCCGCTACGAGGTCTATCCGGCAAAAGGCGTGCGGGTGGATAAAATCGTCAGTCTGGAACGCGACCTGGCCCGCGCCACCCGCGCGGAGCGGATCAATATTCTCGCTCCGATCCCGGGCAAGGACACCGTCGGCATCGAGTTGGCCAACAGCCGCAAGGTCAAAGTGACGCTGCGTGAGTTGCTGCAATCGGAAGACTGGCAGGCCACTACGGCCAAGCTCCCGATCGCGCTCGGCAAGGATGTCTACGGCAAAACCATCATCGCCGATCTCGCGCAGATGCCACATCTCCTGGTGGCGGGCACGACGGGGAGCGGCAAAAGCGTCTGCATCAACGCCCTCATCGCGAGCATGCTCTACCGGTTCACGCCGGAGGAGCTGCGCTTTATCATGATCGACCCGAAGGTGGTCGAGATGCAGATCTACAACGAGCTGCCGCATCTCATCATCCCGGTCGTGACCGACCCGAAGAAAGTTCTGCTGGCGCTCCGGCACGTGATTCTCGAGATGGAAAATCGCTACAAGATTTTCGCCAAGACCGGGGTGCGCAACATCACGAGTTTCAACGCCCGGCCGAAAAAGAAGACGCAAAAGGAATTAGACGCCGAGCAAGCGGCTGAGAATTCTCGCGACGCAGAGGCTCCTCCGCCCGGTTCGGTCGAGGAATACACGGAAAACCTGATCAAGGTGCCGCGCGAAGATGAACCGATCATCCCGGACAAGCTTCCTTATATTGTCGTGATCATCGACGAGCTGGCCGACCTGATGCAGACCGCGCCGGCCGATGTGGAAAGCGCGATCGCCCGCATCACGCAAATGGCGCGGGCCGCCGGCATCCACCTCATCGTCGCGACGCAGACGCCGCGCGCCGATGTCATCACTGGCGTGATCAAGGCGAACATCCCGAGCCGAATCGCTTTCCAGGTCGCGAGCAAGATCGACAGCCGCGTCATCCTCGATGAGAACGGCGCCGATCGATTGTTAGGCCAGGGCGACATGCTCTACCTGCCGCCGAGCACTTCGCGCCTCATCCGCGCGCAGGGCGTGCTCGTGACCGATGAGGAAATTCATCGCCTGGTCGAGTTCGTTTCCGCGCAAAGTCCCGCCGCCTATGACATGGCAATCCACGAAAAGATTTCGAGCAGCGAGAGCGGGGACTCGGGCGAAGACGTGACCGACGAGGACGAAGAACTGGTCGAGAAATGCCTCGAGATCATCCGCCAGGAAAAGCGCGCATCCACTTCGCTCCTGCAGCGCCGTCTCCGGCTCGGCTACACCCGGGCGGCCCGGATCGTTGATATTCTGGAGCAGCGCGGCATATTGGGCCCCGGCGAAGGCGCGAAGCCGCGCGAGATTCTCGTCGATCTCGACGCCGCCGTCTGATCCCGCCGCCCTTGATGCAACCGCTCGGCAAGAAATTACAGGAGGCCCGCCTCGCGAAGAAAATTTCGCTTGAGGAAGCTGCCCGTGTGACCAAGATCCGCACCGCGCGGATCCAGGAACTCGAGGCGGAAGATTTCTCCAGTTTTTCGAGTCTCGCGTATGCGAAGGGCTTCCTCCTCATCTACGGCAAATATCTCAATGTCGACGTCAGCCCGTACCTGGATGCCTTTGAGACCTCACGGGAGGTGAGTGTCGACGGTTACTCCTACCTGCAGCAGGATGCACCTTCCGCGGCGCCGTCGCCCATCGCGCGCCGGCAGCCGGCCAAACGCCCCGCGCTTCTTCCCTTCATCATCGCTGTAGGCGTGCTCGTGCTCGGCTTGTATCTGGTGAAATTGCTGCTCGATATCCAGCGCATCACGCCCACGAAACCACCGGCGGGCGCGGTCGCTTCCGCCACCCCATCGCCTTCGCCCACGCCGGCCGACCGGATCGTCGCGCCGCGGGCCCAACCAGTCGATGTCTCTCCGGCAAGCGAGGCGCGCGTCACAGCGGCGCCGACCGCGACACCGCCGCTCGCCACACCGGTGCCGACTCCGACCGAACCCGAGGTGCGCCGGGCCGAGCCAGTTCATCCCGAAGATTTCGCCCCCGCGCCTAACGTCGCCACGCCGCCGCCCGCCAACCGCGTCCAGATCACACCGATGCGGAAGACCTTTTTGCGCGTCACGGTCGATGGCGGGACCGAGCCGGCCTACAACGGCTGGCTCGATCCGACGGATCCGCCGCTCACCTTCCGCGGCCAGCGTATCACGATCAAAGTGCTCGAGCGCGGCGCGGTGCAGATCACGAAGAACGGAGCGGCCCTCGTGGCGGGCGATGGCGATGTCACCTTTGAATAGCACGATGCAACCGGGCCTGACGAAAGTCGGCATGATCAGTTTGGGCTGCGCAAAGAACTTGGTCGATGCCGAGATCATGCTCGGCAGCGTGCTCGAGCGCGGGATGCAGATCACCGCCGACGCGGCCGAGGCCGACGTGCTCGTCGTCAATACCTGTGCCTTTATCGATTCGGCCAAGGAGGAATCGATCGAGGCCATTCTCGAGGCGCACCAGCAACGCGGCCTGGGGAAACGGGCGCACCAGAAGCTGATCGTGAGCGGCTGCATGTCGCAGCGCTTCGCGGCGGAGCTGCGCGCCTCGATGCCGGAGGTCGATGCCTTTATTGGGCTCGACCAGGTGCGCGAATTGGGCGCGATCGTGGAGCGCGTCGTTAGGCAAGAGACGCCTGTTGGCGAAAACCTTGTCACCGCGCGGCCCACCTACATCCCCGATTGGGACACGCCGCGTTTCCGCCTCACCCCCGCGCACAGCGTCTATCTCAAGATCGCCGAGGGCTGCAATCACCCCTGCAGCTTTTGCGTCATCCCGCAAATGCGCGGCCGGCACCGGAGCCGTCCGCCCGCCTCTGTGCTGGCCGAGATGTGCAACCTCGTGGCGGAAGGCGTCAAGGAGATCAACCTGATCAGCCAGGACACGACCTATTACGGGATGGATCTCTGGTCGGTCAAGGCCGGCCCGCGCCAGCCGGTCGATTCGTCGCGCGGTCCGACGCTGGCCGCGCTCCTGCGCCAGATCGAGGAGATCGAGGGCGAATTTTGGGTGCGGCTGCTCTACACCCACCCAGCGCACTGGAGCGATGAGCTAATCGAGACGATCGCGCAGAGCAGCAAGGTCGCGCGCTACATCGACATGCCGTTGCAGCATATCGACGAAGCGATGCTCGGCCGGATGCGACGCGAAACCTCTCGGGCTCACATCGAGGATCTCATTGTTAGGCTGCGTGCGGGCGTCCCCGGGATTGCCTTGCGCACGACCTTTATCGTCGGGTTTCCCGGCGAAACCGAAGCCGAGTTTGAGTCCCTTCTCGAATTCATCGAGCGGGTGCGCTTTGAACGGCTCGGGATTTTCAAATACTCGCAGGAAGAGGGATCGCGCGCCGCGAAGATGCCGGGTCAGATCCCGACCTCACAAAAAAACGCGCGCTATCGCCGGGCCATGACCCTGCAACAAAAGATCGCGCGCGAGATGGCCGGCGCACGAGTGGGGCAGGAGCTGAAATTGCTCGTCGACCAGCCGCTCATCGCGCGCACGGAGGCCGACGCCCCGGAGGTAGATACGCGGGTGATCCTGGCCGAAGCGGCACCGGTCGGGGAATTTATCCGGCGCCAAATCTACGGCGTGCGCGGTTACGACCTGCTCGCCTGATCTGGTTCGTAGTTGACAGGCCGGGAGCATTTTGGGACACACATTGCCGTGTTTATCCCCTAGGAGCTGTCCCCGTGGCCGATCTGAACGAACCAAAAAAAGAAACAGTGCGCATCACTTTGCCGCCGCGTACGACCCCCCGGCCTACCGTAGCAGTGGAGCAGGAGCCGGCGCGGATCAATTTGCCTAACCGTCCGCCCGGAACGCCCGTGCCGGCCGGGAGCGACAAGCCGTCGCAAAGCTCAAGCCTTCGGCCCCCACCTCCTTCAGTCGCCCCCCGGCCTATCCCCCCAGCTGGAGGCGGTGCCGTATCGCGGCGACCGGCTCCCCCGATGGCGCGCCCGCCGAATGCACCGGGCCCAAGGGGTCCGTTGCCGCCGGCGCCTGGCGCCGCGAAATCCGCGCTGCCGTCCTCGCCCAAGGCGGTTCCGTCCATCCCGGCGCCACCCAAGCCACCCTTTCCAGGCGGCAAGTCGCCGCTCGAGAACCGCGGGCTCGCGCAGACCGCGCCGCGCAAGGAGACAGCCCGCATTGGCGATTCCCCAATGAAGTCCACGGTTAGGCTGGGAGGCCAGCCCGCCAGTATGCCGTCGGCGCCGGTCATTCGCACCACGCCGCCCTCGGTTGCCAACCGGCCCGCGCCGGGCTTAGTTGAATCGGGATCAACGCAGCTCTGCTGGGCTTTGCTTGGCGTTTCTGCGCTGACCTTTCTTATTCAACTCTGGACTTATTTTTCTTAATAAAATCATGGAAAATTCCGCCGCGGTAACGATCGACGAAGCAAATTTTGACAACGAGGTGACCAAGAGCACGCAACCCGTGCTGGTCGATTTCTGGGCCGAATGGTGCGGGCCGTGCAAAATGATCGCGCCGATCCTGGACGAGATCGCGAAGGAAAAAGCCGGCTCCGTGAAAGTCGGCAAGGTGAACGTCGACCACAACCAGAGCCTCTCCGCGCGCTACAACATTCGCGCCATCCCGACCCTCCTCCTGTTCAAGGACGGCCAGCTGCGCGACCAGATCACCGGCATGACGAGCAAAAAAGATCTGCTCAGCCGGCTCGATTCGCTCGCCTAACGAAACGGCGGGCAGCTGGGGAGGTCTCTGCCGGTTCGGCAGTCGGACGGGACGTAAGCGGCTCCCGTCCTCGAAGAAGCCTGTGTAGAGTCATGACGACGTAAGCCGTTCCAGCACCTTCATCGCCGCGTTATGACCGGGTATACCGCTCACCGCCCCGCCGCGCTGCGCACTCGAGCCACAGAAATAGACATCGTCATACTCGGTCTCCACGCCCCATTGGCCGGCCTGCTCTTTCGCCTGCGCGAAGGGAAAGCTTAGCGCTGTCTGAAAGATGTTGCCGTGGTAGAGGCCAAGCGCGTCTTCGATATCGACCGGGCTCTTCCCTTCGATGCAAGGGCTGCCATCGCGCGCGCGCGCCAGGCAATCATTCAGGGGTTCATCCAGCCACTTGTTCAGGCCGGAAACAAAAGTTTCCTGCGCGCGCTCCCGCATCTCCTCATTATTCTGGGCAAAAAGCGGCCATGGCGTGTCGAGGCCGAAGAGGGTGAGGGTATGATAACCCTTAGCTCGCAGCTCGGGAGAAAGGATGCTGTCGTCAGTCAAGGTGTGGCAGTAGATTTCACTCGGGACAGTGTCGGGAAGCTCTCCGCTGACGGCCTGCCTGTAACTCTTCTCCATCTGCGCATAACCTTCATCGATGTGGAAAGTTCCTCGGAAGGCGTCCGCCCCGGAGTTAGAAGTATCCTTCAATTTAGGCAAGCGGTGCAGCAGCATGTTGATCTTAAAGACCGAGCCTTCGTTCGTTGGGTCAGGTTGATAGCTTTGCCCCAGCAGCCTGGCCAGGATGTTAGCTCCAAAGTTAACCAGCAAAAACCTCGCTTCGACCGTCTGTGCCTTACCCTCACTCTCGAAATCGACCGTGCGACGAGTTGGGGAGAGGGCGAGATTCCGCACCGAAACCTCCGTGAGTATCTCGGCGCCGTGCGCTCGCGCGACCTGCTCGAGTTTCCGGGCCACATTCCCCATCCCGCCGACCGGCACCCTCCATTCGCCGGTCTTGTTCCCGATCAAGTGGTAGAGGAAGCAGCGATTCTGAATCAATGACTCATCATGGGCATGAGTGAAGACACCGATCTTGGCATCGGTGAAAGCCAGGCCCCGCACCAGGTCATCCTCCAGGTAGCGTTCGATGGCGCAGCCGAGAGGTTCTTCCACCAGGCTCCGCCAGGCTTCACGCCCACTCTCAGTCTCCGCAAAGCGCCGCCGGAAATCCTCCTTTGCCTCGAGCGGCTTGAGCATGGTGTCCCAGGTCTGCTCGGCGAAGGTGCTCGCCACGGCGTAGAACTTTTTCATCCGCTCAAACTCGGCGTCGCTCCCAGTCAATTGCGCGATCGACTTCCGGCTCTGGCTTTCCGAGATATTACTTAGAAGCAACCCGCCGTGGCGCCCATCTCTCTCATAAGGGGTGTAGGATGCGATTTCGCGCCGCCGCAGTTCCAGGTCGAGCCCGAGATCGGTGATGATCTTCGGTGGGAACAAACTCACCAGATAGGAGTAGCGCGAGAGTTGCGCGTCGTAGTCCGGAAACACTTTCTGCGAGGTGGTGGCTCCGCCAATGTAGTCGTTCTTCTCGAGGAGCAGCACACTGAGCCCCGCCCGCGCAAGGTAGGCCGCCGCAACCAGGCCGTTGTGGCCGGCGCCGAGAATCACCACGTCGTACTTTGATTTCATAGGCGGTCGAGTCCCCGAACCTGATGCAACTCCCGCAAAAGTCTAACGTTCCCGTCGCCGATAAAGAATGGTCGTGCCGAGCAGGATGATGGGCACCGCCAGGGCGTGCGAGTAGATCGCGGTGCGAAACACGACGGAACGCCCAAACAAAAATCCCTGGAGATTTGTCGACGAGGCATATTGAACTGCTGGCGGAAGTGACACGGCGAGCGACAAGCCCAGGAGCAGGATCCAGAACAAATAGCGCCTTCGGTTGGAGCCCGCGTCCGGGGGAGGATCGAGCGCGGGCTGCCGGCGCAGCCAGCTCCGGTAGGCCAGCAGGACGATCGCGAACCCGACGAGAGAGCTCAGTTCCTGCATGAGCAGGTAACGCCAGATTACCGTCGAACCGAGCATGACTGGCTCCTGCAACCATGGGATGCGTACGACAAACCATCCGTTCTCATGCGTAAAGGCGTCCCAAAAGATATGGATCCAGGCGCCGAGCAGGAGTGAAAATAAAAGGATCGCCCAACGCGCCACGTTCGTTGGAAACTTCGGGCAGAGCGGCAATAGATGTTCCCGGTGCGGGGAGGGGAGGGAGTAAGCGATCGGCCGGCAGAAAAGGTAGAAGATGCAAAGCATGATCACGCCAGTGGGCAGACAGGCGAGAAAGCTGCCGGGGAGGCTGTGCGCAAATTGCGAGAGATCGAACCG
>JBDTOL010000087.1:0-15968 GCA_039933235.1 Spartobacteria bacterium
CGATTGCGCCGGTCGTCGGCACTTTGGCGCAGAAAATTTTTGTGCAATTAGGCGGGGCGAAAATCGCCTGATTGACATCGAGGCCGACCTTGCGCCGGTCGATGTCGAAGGCTGCCGCGACTATGATGTCGCTCGGCCGATAAGGCCCGACCACACTGTGCATGAGACCGACGGCGGAGCCGTTGGTGGGGGTGTCGTGATAGAAACTGATTCCCTGGACGAGGGAACTGGCGCAGTTGCCCACGCCGATGATTGCGATCCGAATTTTACTCATTGGAACGATTAGAAGCCGGTAGGTTGCCGCAGCCACTCCCGCGGAGCAAGGCCCAAAGTTAACCAGAAGTTTACATTCCGAGGCAGGGACCGTTTGCGACCCGGCCCGGGCCGGCTTCCGAATTTGTGTTGCGCAAAGGCGAGGACGTAGGGAGAAAGTGGAATGCGTCGAGGAATTTGCATCATGTGGTCGATTCTCGGCCTAGCGATTTCGGACGGCCTGGCCGCGACCCCGCGTTATAGCGTAGAGCGGGCGATCGACGTCGCCCGGACACAGAATCCGGATGTCGCGATCGCACAAAAAAAAGTCCAGGCAGCGCGGGGCGGGTTGGTCGAGGCGCGGGCCGGTTACCTGCCCGCCGTCGTCTCGAGCGGGAGATACGCGAGGCGCCAGCGGCAGAACGATTCGAGTCTGCGCCCGGAGGATTACAACGCCAATATTCGCGTCGTCGAATCACTTTACACCGGCGGCGCCATCTCCAGTCGGGTCGCGATCGCGCAGCTCCGCTTTGCCAAGGCGGAAGCGGAACTCGCCGCCGTGATTGATCGCGTCACGATGGACGTGCGCCTCGCCTTTAATGAGCTTTTGCTCAATCGCGAGCAGATCCAGGTCCGCGAGGAGTCAGTCGGTGTTCTGCAGCAGGAGTTGAAGTCGCAGCAGGAGCGTTTCAGCGCCGGGACGGTGGGCGAGCTGAATGTGCGCCGCGCCGAAGTCTCGCTTGCCAATGAGCGGCCCGAGTTGATCCAGGCACAAACGAATTTACAAAACTCGTATCTGCGTCTGGGGGCATTGTTAGGCGCGCCGACTACATCTTCGGGCGAACCGGCGTTCGCCGTCACCGGCGAACTGATCTACGAACCGCGTCACCCCAACCTGAGCGATTGTCTGGCGCGCGCGATTGCGACCCGGCCGGAGTTGCGTGCCGCGGAAGCAGACATCGCGATCGAGAAACAGCAAATCCAGCTCGACCGGAGCGCGACGAAACCGAAAGTCGAAGTCTTCAGCGGTTACGAGCTTTACAACGAGCGAGACCCAACCCTTGGCCGTGAATTCAACCACGGCTACATCGTCGGGGTGAACGCGACGTGGCCGATCTTCGACGGCTTTGCCACCCGCGGCCGCGTGCAGGCGACGAAGGCGCGGCGAGAGGCGGCGGCGCAGGCGCGTGACGCGCTTCGCCTCTCGGTCGAGAGCGAAGTGCGCAGTGCTTTTCTCGATCTCGAACAAGCGGACCGGATCCTCGAATCGGAAAGCAAGAACGTGCAGACCGCGCAGGAATCTCTCCAGATCGCGAAAGGTAACCTCGCTGCCGGCCTCGGCACCCAACTCGATGTTCTCCAGGCCGCGTCCGACGTCACGCGCACCCGCAGCACCCGCCTGAGCGCCACCTATCTGCACAACGCCGCGCTCGCCCGGCTCGACCGCGCCTGCGGCGGCCGGGCGATCGTCTCCGGCCCGCAATCGGCTCCTCCGGATCGCGTGGACGTCCTGACTTTGACCCGGCCACCCTCTTCGTTAGGCAAACAAAAATGAAGGCGCGTCTCGTTCTTGTCCTGCTCCTAGCGGCCGCCATCTTTCCGGCCGGCGGGGTGACGCTCGATGAAGTGCTCGCGCGAACACTGAAAGAAAATCCCCGCATCCTGCAGGCAAAATCCGGGCTGGAAGCGGCGGCCGGGGACCGAATTGTCCTCCACTCGATCGCTTACCCGAAGGCGCTGCTTGGTTCCGTGGCGGGCGATCAGGGTGGGGCGCGGTCGCAGACCTCGGGCAATCAACCGTTCATTTTTGCCTACGGCATCTTCGCCCAGCCGCTTTTTCACTCCGCCATTCCGGCATCCTTTCGTCGAGGAAATCTCTCGGTTCTGATTGCCCAACAACAGCTAAACGTGGCCGTGGTGGCGGAGCTGCACCGGGCGCGCCTCGCCTTTTACCGCGCCCTCTACAATCGATCGCTCGAATCGTTAGGCAAAGCGCAGCGGGAACGGCTCGAGCAGAATATCGCGGGCGAGAAGACTCTTTACGAAGCCGGGCAGAGCGACCGCGGCGCGCTCACCGCCGCGACTCTCCTCGCGCGCGAGCTAGACCCGAAAATTGAGGACGCCCGCAGCGCCTACGGCAACGCCGTGCTCGATCTGGCGCAAGCGATGGGTAACTCGCTCGCGGCCGGCGCGAATCTCCCCGTCCCGGAAGGCACGCTCTCTTTTCAAGGCGTCAACCTGCGCTGGCAGGAGGGACGCGAGCGGGCCTTGCGGGAACGCGTGGACTTGAAACTGGCGCGGCTGCTCGTGCGCGCCGGCCGCGAGGATCGACGTATTGTCGCGGCCGGCTATTATCCAGCGATCAGCGCGGTCGTCGCGGGCGACGCGATTCCAGTCACGGGCATCTATCGCGACACCGGCGGCTCACCGCAGGCGACCGACAGCACGGTCGCGAATGAAATCGCGGCCGGAGCCTCCTACACCTGGCGTGTGATCGATAACGGGACAGTGGGCGGCGCGGTCGCGCAGCAGCGCGCGCTGCGTGAAGCGAACGAGATCGAGTTGCAGAAACTCGAGGCGAGTGTTCCGCGCGAGCTGGCGCAGCTGCAAAATACGCTCCAGGCGATCGGTGCGCGCTATCGTTCGCTGCTCGCGGCCGCGGATGTGGCGGAGAGCAACGTGAAATCGGTGGAAGAAAATCGCGCTCAAGGGCTGGCTTCTGCGCTCGATTTTCGCAGCGCGGAAAACAGTCTCCTTGTTACCCGGCGCGGCCTTCTCAGCACGATCCTGGAAGAGAAAGTCGTGCTGGCGGAATGGGATCGCGCGACCGGACGCTACTTTCAATTTTCCAGCGACACCGGCGAAAAGGTGCATTAGTTCGAGCGGTTGAAGACACGGATTTCGAAGCGCGCGTTCTGGACTTTGCTGGTCCTGGGAGCGCTCCTTTTTGGGATAATTTATTATTTCACTCTGCCAAAGGTAGAGGTGGAAAAAGTCATCAGAGGTACTGCCATTTCGGCGGTCTATGGCACCGTGCGGATCGAGCCGGTCTTCGTTGTGCACGTGCGTGCGCAGAATAGCGGTTTCATCCGCCTTACCGACGCGGTCGCAACCGGCCGGGGCGCGATCGGCCGGTCAGTCACCAAGGACGAGCTGCTGGCGACGATCACAGATGAAACGACAGCGCGTCAGCTCAAGCAGGCGCGGACCGATTTGCGGGCAGCGCAAGAGCAGGCCCAGCTCGAGCTGCCTTCCTCCGAGCCGCTCAAGATAGCGGAAGCGAATGTGCAGCGTTTGGAAAAGCTGACCTCGCTGAGCAATGTGCCGGCGGTAGAATATGAGAAAGCGAAGAGCGAAGCCAAACGTCTGAGCAACGCGCTGGAGACCGAAAAGATCGAGCGGGAACGCAACCTCAACGCCTTGCGAGAGACGGTGAAAAAAGCGGAAACCCTCACGAAGCGCCTCGAGATTCGCGCCCCGATGGACGGCATTATCTCCGACATCAAGGCGATCGATGGGGAGTTTGTGACCGATGCCTCCCAGCTCTTTACCATTTCTTCGCGCAAGAACTATGTCCGCGGCGAAGTGAACGAAGAGGACATCGGTGAAGTGAAGGTCGGGATGCCGGCGATTCTGCAGATGTATGCCTACCGGACCCGGCAGTTCAAGGCGAGTGTGACCTCGATCGTGCCGGCGGCCGATCCCGACACGCAGCGTTACACCGTGCTGCTGGATTTGGAGAACCCACCGGAAAATCTGCTGGCGGGCATGACCGGCGAAATGAACATCATCACCGGCCGGCACGAAAACGCGCTCCTCGCGCCGACGCGTGCGATCCTCGTCGACCAGGTTCTGCGGGTGAAGCTCGCCGTGATCGAAAAGCGCACGGTCAAAACCGGCTACCGCACGCTCGAATACACCGAAGTGCTGGCCGGGCTCAAGGAAGGCGATCGCGTCGTGGTCTCGGAGCAGGATAAACTGAAGCCCGGGAAGTTCGTTAGGCAGCGTTTCGTTTCGCGCCTGCCGCCTGAGAAGCCACGGTGACGCCGACCCTTCATATCGCGCTGCGTTTTCTTTTCCACCGCAAACGCGCCTTTGTCCTCAGCCTTTGTGGGGTGGTATTCGGTGTCGCCATTTTTGTCTGCACCCAGGCTCAGACGCAGGGCTTCACGAAGCGTTTCATCGACGCCACCCTCGGGAGCAACGGGGCCATCATGCTCCGCGCCCAATTCCGTCCCCGCTACGATAACCTCTACGTCGCGCCGAAGAATTCAAAGGTCGAAGCGGCCCGACGCCGCTATTTCGAAGGAATCACCAACGCCTCCGAGATCATGCGCATAAGCCGGCGCTTTTCCAACGTCGTGGCCTGCGCGCCCGTCCTCCGCGGCACGCTCACGGCCCGGGCGGATTTTGAAAATGCGACGGTCGATCTCTTCGGCATCGATCCCGCCGCGCAGTTGCGCACGACCGACATTGGAGACCAGATCGTCGATGGAGAATTTGAGGATTTTCGCAATAACCCAAGCTCCGTCATCCTCGGATCGAGATTGGCCGAAGCGCTGGGTGTTTCGGCCGGCGATCCCGTGCAACTGCTTTCGCCAAGCGGCGAGTATTGGCGCTTCACTGTCGCCGCGGTTGCGCGCAGCGGCGTCGGGGCGGTTGACTCGACGCGGGTCTATTGCCATTCGAAGATCGCGCAGCGCCTCCTGCGCAAACCTTACCCGGCGACCATGATCCTCTATAAGCTGCGCGACCCGGAGGCCGCACCGGAGCTGGCGCGGCAATTCGAGCAGCTCTTTCAGCACGAAGCGCGCAGCTGGCAGGAACGCGAGGAATCCAATCTCCAGCTCTTAATGACCCTTCGGCTCTCCACCGCGATCACGGTTTCCCTGATTATCCTCCTCGCGGGTTTTGGGATCTTCAATGTCCTCACCATGACCGTGCTCTCGAAGGTGAGGGAGATCGCGATTCTGCGTTCGATCGGCTACAGCCGGCGCGATATCAGCGCGATCTTTCTCTGGCAGGGCGCGCTCATTGCGGCGCTCGGCTCGCTCATCGGGTGCCTCGTCGGAGGGCTCTCCGTGATCGGCGTCTCGCACATCCCGCTGCGCGTGCGCGGCCTTCTTTACGCAGATTATTTTCCGGTCGCGTCGGACTGGCACCACTATTTGTGGGCCACGCTCCTGGCGATCATCGCGGTCGCGATCGCCACCTGGGTGCCCGCCTATCGCGCGGGTCAACTCCCCCCGGTTGCTACCCTGCGAGGATCGAGTGTATGACAAACGAAGTCTGTCTCCGCTGCGAAGGGATCGAGCGCTACCTCGGCGAGGAGGAGGAACGGGTGCACGCACTGCGCGGGATTTCGCTCACCCTGGAAGCGGGAACGGTGCACGCCGTCGTCGGTCCCTCTGGCTGCGGCAAAAGCACGCTGCTTTACATTCTCGGCCTGCTCGATCATCCCGACCGCGGCCAGGTTACGATCGGCTCCGAGATGGTTTCGAACTTGCCGGATGATGCTCTTTCGCGGAAGCGAAACGAGTTCCTCGGATTCATCTTCCAATTCCATTTTTTGTTGGAGGATTTCACGGCGCAGGAAAACGTCATGATCCCGATGCGGCGGCTCGGTCGCCTGTCGGAAGAGGCGATGCGGGCGCGGGCCGCGGAACTGCTGGAGGCGGTTGGGCTCGGCGCGAAAGTCACCCGCCCGAGCCGGCATCTCTCCGGCGGCGAACAGCAGCGGGTGGCGATCGCCCGCGCGTTGGCGAACGATCCGCGTGTCATCCTCGCCGATGAACCGACCGGGAATCTCGACACGAAAAATTCGAGTCGCGCCTTCGGCCTTTTGCAGGACGTGGTGGTGCGTGGCGGGAAAGCACTTCTCCTGGTGACGCATAACCCGGCAATCGCGCGGGTCTGCGACTGGATTCACGAGATGCAGGACGGCCGAATTGTCTCGACCCATCCGCGTGGCCGGATAGGCATCGCTTCGTGAGCGCGATGACCTCGACGGCGGAAGCGCCGCCACCGGAATTGCGGGCCGGACCGGATCGTACCGGCGCCGAGTTGAAGCGCGGGATGTTCTTCAACACGATCGCGCTTTTGGCCTCGAATTTTCGCGGCGTCTTTACCTTTCTCATCGCGCGCCTCCTCGGCGCGGCCGCGCTCGGCACTTTTCTCGTCGCCTGGGCGACGACCGATGTGTTGAGCAAGGTCGGGATGTTCGGTCTCGACAACAGCATCATCGCTTTCATCGCGCGTTCCGAGGCGGCGGGAGAGCATGCGCGGGGGCGGGCGCTGTTTCATCTCGCGGTTGTGCTTGCTGTTGGGCAAAGCACGATCGTCGCCGCGCTCGCGATCCTCGTCGTGCAGTTCGCCGGGGCCAGGATGGGCCTGGATCCGCGGATGGCCGGCGTGCTTTCGGTCCTGCTTTGCGCCATGCCGGGCGTGAATCTGTATCGGATCTGCACCGCCATCTCGCGCGGGATGAAGGTGATGAAACACGATATCTTCTCGCGCGGCATGACGGAACCGATTGTGACCACCCTGGCTTTTCTCGGGATGGTCGCTCTCGGATGGAAAATATTTGGCGCCCCCGTTGCCGCCATCATCGGGACCGGCGCATCTGGGATAGTGGCGCTGATCCTCGCTTCGTCGCTCTTCCGTTCCGCCCCCTCCGCGCGCGGTGTCATCTCCTACCGAGCGGAAGCGCGCAGCTTACTCACCTACTCGGCGTCGATCTGCGGCTATGATTTGCTCAATGCGCTGATCGTAAGGGTGGATGTCATCATGCTGGGCTGTTTCATCGGACACGCGCCGGGCGTGACGCTGCCCGCGGTCGGCGTCTACGGCGCGGTGGTCGAGGTCGGGAGCGGCTTGCGCAAGGTGAACCACGCTTTCAACCCGATCTTCGCACCCCTCGTCGCGGGGATGACGGCGCAGGGCGAACAGGAACATGCCGCCGCCACTTTTTCCCGCGTCGCGCAGTGGATGCTCTGGATCCTTCTCCCGCTGCTCGCGATCATTGCCCTGGCGGGCTCGCTCATCCTCAGCATTTATGGACCTGCTTTTCGCCAGGGTGCGGTCTGGCTCGTGATCGTCGCGCTCGCCTGCGGCACGAACTGTTTTGTCGGCCTGGCCGAGACGGTCATCATGGTGCAAAAGCCCCGGCTTAATCTTCTCAATTCCGCCATCACCGCGGTGCTCGCCGTGGCGGCGAACGTCTGGCTTATCAGTTCGTTAGGCGTGCTCGGCGCGGCCTTCGGCATTCTTTTGCCCTATGTTCTTCTCGGGATCTTGCGTCACCGCACGCTGCGGCTCGTCTTCGGGTGGGAGCGGCCGTGGAGCAATATCGCACCGCCGGTGATCGCGGCTCTGATCGCGGCGGTTCCGGCCATTCCCTGCCGTCTACTCCTCGACGGGGTGGTGGGACAGATCACGTCGGGGTTGGTCTTCCTCGCCGTCTTTGGTCTGCAATGGCGGTTTCATTTTCGACCGCGGCGGGAGCTGAAGCGATGAGACGAATCTTTCTCACCGGCGCGAGTTCCGGCATTGGCCTGGCCGTGGCGAAAGCGTTGAGCGCAAATGGCGATGAAGTCTGGGGCACCGCGCGCAAGCCGGATCGGATTCCGAAGTTGCCCGGCCTGCACCCGGTCGCGCTCGATCTGCTGGATCGGGAACCGTTAGGCGAGATTTTTCGTTCGGCCCACCGCGAGGCCGGTCATTTTGACGTCGTTATTAACAACGCCGGGAGCGGCTTCTTCGGGCCGGCCGAATCCCTCCCGCCGGAGGAATTGTCGCGCCATTTTCAGGTCCTCGTTTTTGGTCAGATCGAATTGATGCACCTCGCGCTGGAATCGATGCGCAGGGAGGAAGGCGGGCTGGTGATAAACGTCAGTTCGCTCGCCTCGCGTCTGCCGGTGCCATACATGGCGGTTTACAATGCGGCCAAGGCGGCGCTCGCCACCTACACGATGTCGATGCAGCTCGAGCTGGGGGAGGGGAACGTCAGGCTGGTCGATCTTCAGCCGGCTGATATCAACACTGGTTTCAATGACGCCGTGGCCAGGACCGCGACGGACGATTCACGCGTGCGACGCGCCTGGGAGGCGATCGATCGCAATATGAGGGCGGCGCCGGCTCCGGAGCTCGTCGCGCGCGCGGTGCTGAGGTTGATCGAGCAGACAAATCCACCGCCGCGCGTCACAGTGGGCGATACATTCCAGGCTACGATCGCGCCCGTTGTCTTCCGCTTTCTGCCGCAACGCTTCAGGATTTGGGGATTGCGAAAATATTATGGAATCTAAGCAATGCGCGAAATAGCCGATGCGGTGGTTTTGATGGCAGGAACCGGTTCGCGGCTTCGCGCTTCCGGGGAGATACTGCCGAAACCTCTGGTCCCGATTTTCGGGCGCCCGCTCATCTGCTACACCGTTGAAGCCCTGCAGAAAGTGGGGATCCGCAACCTGTACGCGGTGGTTGGAGCGAGCGGCGACGAGCTCGTTAGGGCGCTGCACCCCCTCGTCTCGTCGTCGATGCGATTACTTCCGATTTCGAACACGAATTGGCAGAAGCAGAATGGCATTTCGGTCCTCTGCGCCGCAGGGAAGGTGACTGCGCCGTTCTTCCTTACGATGGGCGATCATCTTTTCGATCCTTCGGTGCTCGAACGGGTCGTCGAGCGGGCGGACCCCGGCGAACTGAACCTGGCGATCGATCGAAAGATCGAGACGATCTTCGATCTCGATGACGCCATGAAAGTGCAGACGACCGGTGACCGGGTGAGCGCGATTGCGAAAAATCTTGCGACCTACAATGCGATCGACACCGGCGTGTTTCTTTGCCCTAACGAGCTCTTCGATTACCTCGGACGCGCGAAGAAGGAGGGCGATTGCAGTCTGGCCGATGGGGTTCGGCTCATGGCCGAAGCGGGCAAGGTGCGGGCAATTGATATCGGCGACGCCTGGTGGCAGGATGTCGATACCTTCGAGATGCGAAAGCGGGCCGAAGAAGAGCTGAGCCAGCGCGCGCCGCTCAGACCGGAAGTGCCATTTGTGCGTTCGTAGGAACCGGCGGCGTTTGGCCGCGCCAGTTGTCGAGCTGGCTGGAGGAACGCGCGCAGCCGAGGGTGCAGGTCTCGTTGCAGGATTTGTAGGTGAAGAATTGCTCCCGCAAATCTTCGGGCGTGTAATTCATGAGAGGCTTCGACCAGACGGAGCGAGTCTGGGAGCACCAGTTCACGTTCCCGAACTCGTCGATGTAGAGATACCGGCTGCCGGCGCGACACTTGAAGGGCGCGGTCCCATCGCGCACGAGCTGTTTGCGATAGCTGGAAAAATCCATCCAGCTTTTCGGGAGCGTGTCGACGATGCGCTGGAACGCCTTCACTTCTTCGGGGTTGAGTTTGAGCTGGCCGTTTCCGTCGTGCACCAGAAGCACGCGTGGGGTGAACCCCAGCTCGCGCGCGAACGCGACCACTTCCTCCGCCTCGTTAGGCGGCGCGGCCCCGATCACCCCGCTCACCGTCACGCGAAAACGCGCGTGCTCACGCAGCGCGAGGAGGCGCTTCTTCAGATTATCGAGCACCTTTTCCGTCGTCTCGTTGCGCCGCACACCATCGATGGAAATTTGCATCTCCTGCAGACCGGCGGCGTTCAGCTTCTCGATCAAGTCCGGCTTCAGGAAAAAGCCGTTCGAAATCATTCCAGTGCGGAGAAAGCGCAGCTCGCGGCATTTCTTTATCAGGCGGGGCAGGTCGGGATGCAGGGTCGGCTCGCCGCCGGTGAGCGAGATGCCGAAGGTGCCGAGCTCTTTCAGTTTTTCGAGGCGCTTCTCCAGAATCTCGAACGGCACCGGCTCGCTCGTCTTGTCGAACTCGGAGCAGTAGCCGCAGGCGAGGTTGCACCGGCGGATGATGACCATCTGCGCGAGAAATGGGCTGTAACGCAGGCGAGAAACGAGGCCGAGCGACATCTGACAAGTCTTAGCCGAGACGTCGGCTGGCGGCAAGGCTTGCCAAACGCCGGGCGATTGTTAAGGAAATGCGGGTGCGTCATCAGTGCATCATTCTCAGCGATGGCCCGGGAGTCCTCGCTCGATTCTGCGGCGTCTCGATCCTTGAGCGCCAGTTGCGCACTCTGCAGCGCTGCGGCCTGAAGCGGGCGATCATTTTGTCGGCCACGCCGGAGAGCCTGGAAGAACACGTGACGAACCCCGACTCGCATCGCTCGCAGATTGAGGTGCAAATTCGCCGTCGGCCAGAGGGTCCGGTCATGGTGGAACAAATTTCCGGGATCTGGCCTAACGACCAGGAATCGGTCCTCGTGATCCGGGGCGATTACGTCTTAGATTCCCGGCTTTTCCAGCTTTTGGATGAAGAGGACTTGCCCGCTGCCTTGATTGACTCAGCGCCCCCAGAAAACCTCCGCCCGCTCGTCGCCCCGGTGGCCGAGACCAGCCGTGGTCGTCTTTGCGGGGTTGCGCTGGTCTCGCGGGGATGGATGCATGCTCGGGCGGGCGGGTTCGAGAATGTCCTTCGCCAGGAGATCGAGGAGGAGCAGATTGCTACGATCGACCTCGCGGCGCGATGCTGGGATTATCCCGCGCTGCGTCGCGTCCTGCGACCGTTCTGGTTTCCTGCGCCGGCCCCCGACCAGCGGAAAATGGCGGAGACCGTGCTGCTCGATGCCGCCCAAAAGGGCACGCAGGACATCCCGGCGCTGGTCCACGCGCCGATCGAAAATTTTATCGTCTCCTATCTTTGCAAGACGCCGATCACTCCGAATCAGCTGACCGTATTCACGAACCTTGCGGGCTGGGTGGCGACCTTCCTTTTCGCCACGGGACGTTCGAGCTGGGGGATTGCGCTCGCGCTTGCCGTGGGTGTGCTCGACGGGCTCGATGGCAAGCAGGCCCGGGTGAAAGTTGAAACATCGGCGGTGGGCAAGCTCGAGCATTGGTTCGACGCGCTCTTCGAAAATTCCTGGTGGATCGCACTCGCCTGGCATTTCCGCGTCTCGGGTCAGCTTCCTGGCGCTTTTGGTTTTTTGTTCCTGCTCCTGGCAGCGGAAGGAGTTGGCGGTCTCGCAAAATGGGCCGTGATTCGCGCTCGCGGTCGGTTGATCGACGAGCTTACCCCGTTCGATCGAGTCGTCAGGTTGGTTGCCGCCCGGCGAAACATCCACGTTTGGATTCTCGCCGCCGGGGTTTTGCTTGGGGCGCCAGCGAGAGCGTTTGTCGTCATCGCATGCTGGGAGGCGATCACGAGCACGATTCTTCTCGTGCGCGCCGCGTGGACGCTGCTCGCGTCCTCGAGAGGCGAGGCGCTACCGTAACGGACCGAGTAGATCAGCAGCCGCCTCGGGTCTGCACAAATTCAAACGACACCATTCCTCCCAAAACTGGTCTAACAATCCCACTGCGGAGGTAACAAAACCAGGTTAACCGTTGAACCGCATTTCAAAAAGACGAAGTGGCTCGAATTTCCAAGGTGCTCCGTCACGCCGAGGGCATCATGGTCAAGGAACTACGTTTCTCGTAGATGTGCGCGATTCTCTCAAAGACCTGCTCGACGGTGATGGCCTGCATGCAGAGGTTGTTCCGACATACCGACTGTCGATTGTTATAGGCGTTCACGCACGGGCTGCACGCGATCCCGGCCCAGAGGACGCTCGCGTTTGGCGTCTGCGCGGCGAAGAGGGCAGGCGCTTCGGGGCCGAATAACGTCACGATATGAATCGGCGTCATCGAGGCAAAGTGCGCAGGGCCACTGTCGTTCGTCACCAGGACCTCGCTCCGCGTGTAGAGGACGAGGAGCTGGCGGAGGGTGGTCTTGCCGGCCAGACCGATGGCTCGACTCGACCCGACGGCGTGTGCGAGTCCGTTAACCGCGCCCGCTTCGGCTGGAGCGCCCGTGAATGCGATGAAGAGTTCGGGATAACGCGCGAGCAATTTCCTGGCCAGTTCGACATAACGAAACGGCGGCCAGCGGCGCAGGGGAAGCAAATCACCGGCGTTCGGATTCAAGAGAATGAGCGGCGCAGCGCCGACCCGTGAATTTTCCCGCTGGAGCAGCGCTTCGATTTCCGCCGGCTCGTTAGGGTGCGGGCGAAAGCTCGCGAAAGTTTGTTCTGCCGGAGGCGTAAAGTCGAACGCCGGCAACAGAGCCGGGTCGTGCGTGAGCGCCTGGACCATGACTTCGAACGTCTGGCTGGTGTGGAGTTGAGAATTATAGCCGAGGCGATGCGTCATGAGATCCCCGCGATACGGTCCATCGCCGAAGAAAGTGTGAAAGCCGACGCGAGTTCGCGCGCCGCTCAGGAAGGTAAGCAGGGCGGAAAAGCGGGTGAAGAACTCCATGTCCACCGCCGCATCGATTCCGATTCTGCGCGCGTGGAGCACGGCGCGGAGCGCGCCGCGCGCGAGCGCGAAAACACTCTGTGTTCCGATCGTAAGCACATTCTCCGCCGGAATAATTTCCATCAGGTCGAGGATGAATCGATTCTCCTCGAAGACGACGAAGTAGACGTTCTCGCGTCCGACCAGCTCGACCGCGCGGCAGAGCGCTGGATAAGCCAGAACGGTCGAGCCCTGCTCGGCGAACTTAACGAACAAAATCTTGCGGGGCTGCCGCGCGGCGAGCGGACGCGGTATCGCCAACCGCCTGGCGAAAGTCAGGATCGCACAGAGCGGAATGCCGACCCAACGATCGGTATGCTGCAAGCTTGCGATCCCGACAGGAAGCTGCATGTGGCGGGAGACTGCGCGCTAGCGCGCGCCGTTCGTTTGATAAATCACGCCTTCAGCCGTTCGCGCGACCCGGTGATATCGATCCGCCAGCACGCGAGCAAGCACCGGAAAATCGCGCACGGGATAATGAGCGTTTTTCGCTGGAACCTGGACGTCGACGACGTAAACCGGCGGATGTTTCGTAAAATCTTCCTCTAGTGCGGACCAGGCGCCAGGCACGATCCATCGGTGGGTGTCGATCCCGGCAATACTCTCCGCGCTCCAGCCGAAAACATAGCCGGTGAGCGGAAAAGTGACAACAAAGCGAATGGCCGGTCGTCGCCTAGCCTCGAGATAAATTCGCGGCGCCTGGCCCCAAACGAAAATCCTGTCGTTAGGCGCGGAATGTTCGAGAAGATATCGCCCCGTTTCCGAGGTCTGGCGCAGTGGAGCCAATCCCATCCAGTGTGAAATTGAAAATCCGATTACGGTCAATCCCAGCCAGGCCTGGGTAACTCTGGGCCGCATCAGCCAGAGGCGTGGCAGGTCGCGCCCGGTCCAGAGCGCCGCGTAACAGGGTGCTGCGAGGAGGGAGAGCGGCGGAATCATCTGGATGTAGTAGTGAGGGTAAAAGCGAGCCCCTGCCGCCGTGCCGACCGCCGAGGCGGCCGTCAATCCGAGCAGCGCGGTCCATTCCGCGCGTCGGCCGGCCCAGAGCTCGCGGCCGTTCTTCAGGCAGGCCAGGACCGCACCGAGCAAGAGCGGCAGGCACGCGCCGATAAACGCCAGGGTGTGCAAAACCGCCTTCGTCCAGAAGACATGCGGGATGGAGTGGTCGGTGATAGTCCAGAAATATGCTTCGCCCAAAATGCCTTGGGCGTGGAGCACGAGGGCCACCAGTCCCAGCGTTCCAAAAAATCCCGCCGTCAGGAAGGCCGCCTGCGTGACTGACTGCGCGCCGGTCAAGTTCCGGCTCCGCCGATAGTCGGGAAGAAGTAAGTAAGTTCCGAGTGGGACCGCAGCGATCGCCGCGGGCTGTTTGAGAAGAAATCCTCCGCACAACAGTGCCCCGGCGGCGAAGAGTTCGGGCCGCAAACGAGATGTGCTTGGCCGCAACGCCAGCGCCCAAGCCCAGACGATGGGAAGGTTCATCAACATCTCGCCGTTAAACGCCAGGTTTCTGAATTCGGCCCAAGGCTGAAAGATGCTGTAAAGCAGCGCCGCGATTAATCCGCTCTCGCGATCGAACAAGTTGCTGGCGATGATATAAAGCCCGGCCATCGTGCACAGCGTCCACGCCAAGGCGACGGCATGTAGCGCCTTCCAATTGTATTTCCCAGCCGCTTGGAAAACCGCGGCGTAGGTCCAGAAGAGCAACGGCGGTTTCCGCTCGACTGCGTCCACATATGGCCGGCCGCCGTCGACGATTTCGTTCGCGACCACGGAATAGGTCTCCTCGTCGTCAATCGCCTGCGGATGCACCAGCGCCGGCAACCGGGTTAAGACCGTTAGGAGCACGAGACCGAGGATGGCCCACCGAAAGTTCCGAACGCCAGCAGTTGGCACTTTCGTCGGGTTGCGAAGCATGATTGACATTATGGCGGCGACTGCGAGGAAAGTAGAGCATGTCCGGGTTCCAGACGATCTCTCGCATTTTCGATTCCAAGCCCTGGGCAGCCCACCTCTATGTGACCGAGCAGTGCAATCTCGACTGCCACTATTGCAACGAGTTCAACAATTCCATCCCGCACCCGCCGCTGGCTGACCTGAAAAAATGGATGACCAAGATCCGCCAGCTCGGGGTGGCGCGTCTCGGCCTCCAAGGCGGCGAACCGCTCAAGCATCCGCAGATCGTGGAGCTGGTGCGCGTCGCCAAATCGCTCGGCTTTCACCCGGTGAGCATGGCAACGAACGGGTTCCTGCTCACGCGCCCGCTCCTCGCCGAGCTCGAGGCCGCCGGACTCGACAGCATCCACATTTCCGTCGACCGGATGACGCCGATCGCGAGCACGCGCAAATCGATGAAGTCGATTCTGCCCAAGCTCGATTGGTTCAAGGATTCCAAAATCAAGCTCAACGTCAGCGCGGTTCTCTTCAAAGAAACGCTCGATGAGATGGGACAGGTGGTGGATACCTGCCTCGATCGCGGGATCGCCGTGCAGGCGCGCGCGGTGCACGACGATCTGGTGCACAACCGCGTTCTGCGCGAACCGGGATCGACCGACCCGCTCCTCGGCTTCATCGAGCAGGAGGAAACCTTGAAACGCAACGGGCAAAAGATTCACACGGGCTGGAATCTCTTCGACTATCAAAAGGCGATGCTGCGCCGCGAACCGGTGGAGTGGACCTGCACCGCCGGCTACAAATATTTTTTCGTCTCCGCGACGGGAAAATTTTGGCTCTGCAGCCAGGTGCGGACCGAGCGCAACATCATGGATATCACACCGGCTGATCTCCTTGCCTACAATCACAAGAAGGATTGCCAGGCGCGCTGCGGAGTTTACTGCACCGTTAACACCTCGCTTTTCGTGAACCACCCGCTTCGCTTTATACGGCGCGAAGTGAGCGGCATGTTGCGCAGTCGCGTCGCCGGAATGCAGGGCGGAGGTCCCGCTCGCATCCGTGATTTCCCGACTCCGTTATAGACGCTTCGCTGTGCGAAGCGCGAGGGGGGCGTCCGCCCTCGGTAAAACGCTTTCCTTCGAGTTGGGCCGATGCCTGCGCCTCCCACGGGGGGGCGTCTAGAGGGGCCGCTGATAGATGCGATAGGTCTTGTAACGCTCCGCCCCGATCGCGGCGAGGAAGCGATTGATGAGATGGTTATCCTCGAGCGTCATGCTGAGCTCGCCGGTGAACCCGCGCTTGATCATGGCGTCCTCGATGATCCGCAGCACGAGCATCTCGGCGATACCGCCCCGGCGGTATTTGGGCTTCACGCCGAGCGCGATGAGGCGAGCGGTGCGGATCCGGCTCTTGTGGTAGAGCAATTTGGC
>JBDTOL010000088.1:0-4362 GCA_039933235.1 Spartobacteria bacterium
AGTTGGCCCAGCCGGCTGACGGAGAATTTTTCCATGGTGAAACTCGCTGGAAGTAACCTCTGCCATCCGCTTGCGCAAGTGAACGGGCCGGTTGTGTCCGGAAAAAAAGCGCTACCCAAGCGCGCAATCTCGCCCGACATTTCTTCTTATGGCATACGAACTACCGAAATTACCCTACCCGAACGACGCCTTGGAGCCGCACATCGATGCAAAAACGATGGAAATTCACCACGACAAGCATCACCAGGCTTATATCACCAACCTGAACAAGGCGATCGAAGGCAAACCCGAGCTCGAGGGCAAATCCATCGAGGATCTCGTCGGCAACCTGAGCGCTGTGCCGGAGGATATCCGCACCGCCGTGCGCAACAACGGCGGCGGCCACGCCAATCATTCCTTCTTCTGGCAGATCATGGGCCCGAATGGCGGCGGCGAGCCGACCGGAAAGCTGGCCGACGACATCAAGTCGACCCTTGGCAGCTTCGACGCTTTCAAGGAAAAGCTGGCTGACGCCGGCGTGAAGCGCTTTGGCAGCGGCTGGGCTTGGCTGATCAAAAACAAGAGCGGCAAACTGGAGATCGTCTCCACAGCGAACCAGGACAGCCCGCTGATGGAAGGCAACACCCCGATCGTTGGCGTCGACGTCTGGGAGCATGCCTACTACCTGAATTATCAGAATCGCCGGCCGGATTATCTCAAGGCGTGGTGGAACACGGTGAACTGGGCCGAGGTTTCCAAGCGCTACGGGCAGTAGCCGCAACGACTTAAAGCTGGAACTCCATCGAGGCGCGCCGCAACCACGGCGCGCCTCTTTGTTTTAAGGGGGGCGCGAGATGATCACTTGCGCTGGTCGCATCGTCCCGGGCACCGTATGTTGACCACGGCGATGCATCGATTCCTGCCCGCGTTCATCCTCTTCTGCTTTGGCTGGATGCCGATTCTAGCCGCCCAGGAAATGACGCCGCTGGCGGGGATCGATCTGCTCTACCCGGAGTTTGCCCATCCTCGCGCAGACGCGTTGGCCGCGATCAAGCGCAACGATTTGCGCTTCATCATCATCGATCGAAAGAAGACGGCGCCGGGCATCGAGCGCTATCCACGCTACCGGAAAAAGTACGGCACCAAGTTCATCCGCCAGCGCTTCCGGATTTTTGCGACCAGCTCGCAGAACTTCAGCTTCAATCTGCGCGCCCGCGCTTATGCCTACGATTATAACAAGACGCTGCTCGATTACCTGCTGAAGCAGGAGAAGAAAAGTGAAGGTTAGGCTGCTGCCGCATTCTCCGGATCATCTCCGTGCCCTTCTGAAGAGTCCGGCGGAGTATGAAGAGAAATCTGGCTACCCGATCGCAGAAGGGGTGCGGGAATTTCTCGGTGGACCGGAAGTTTCGGAGAGTTTCCAGACGCGCGTTTACGATGCGACGGCCGCGGATGCCTGGCGCGACGGCTTCGGTGTTTTGCTCCCGGAGGAGAACAGGGTGATAGGGCTGGCCAGTTTCCACGGGCCGCCCGATACCGAAGGCATGGTGGAAATCTCGTACGCCATCGCCCCGGGATACACGCGGCGCGGCTACGCAACCGAAGCGGCGCAGTCGCTGCTCGATTATGCCGTGGCCAGCGGCGAGGTCCGAACGGTGCGCGCCCATACCACGCCCGAAGAGAACGCTTCGACGCGCATCCTGCGCAGGTGCGGTTTCAAAATGGAGGGAGCCAGCGAGGATCCCGAAGACGGCTTGATCTGGCGTGGGACGTTACCGGTTCCCTGAATAAATATCGCAACCAACCGCTCGCCGCCGAGCAACTCAAGGCGGTTGCAGTGCTCTTCGAAATGCAGTTGGCGAAGCACGGTGTGCAGCGCTCGCGGGGCCGAGTTGCTCGCCGGGCTGAAGACGTTGCTCGCTCAGCCGTTTCGTCCGGCGGCGCCGGAGCGAAACATGACCGCAGCGATTGGAATTCTTTCTCGCGATTGATTGTTCCGTGGCAATGCTCAAAGTGTCTCGGATGCGAACGCTCCAACACCTTTTCGAGAAGAACAAAAACTGGGCGGAGCGGATCGTTCGCCAGCAGCCAAATTTTTTTCTCGAGCTATCGCGTCAGCAGCACCCGGCCTATCTCTGGATCGGCTGCGCGGACAGCCGGGTGCCCGCTAACGAGATTGTGGGCCTGCAACCGGGCGAACTTTTCGTGCATCGCAACGTCGCCAATATCGTCGTTCACACCGATCTGAATTGCCTCTCGGTCATGCAATTCGCGGTCGATCTCCTGAAGGTGCGCCACATCATCGTCTGCGGGCACTACGGCTGCAGCGGGGTCCAGGCGGCCCTGCGGCGCGACCGGCTCGGCCTGAGCGATAACTGGCTGCGCCACGTGCAGGATGTGCGGCAAAAGCACGAAGAAGCCCTCGCCAAAGCAGGGAGCGATGCGGAAGCGGCGCGCCGGCTCTGCGAGCTCAATGTGATCGAGCAAGTAGCCAACGTCTGCCAGACCACGATCGCGCTCGACGCCTGGGATCGAGGCCAGGAACTGACCGTCCACGGCTGGATCTACGGCTTGAAGGATGGGCTGCTGCGCGACCTCAGCATCACCGTCGGCAGCGCCGAGGAGACGCTCTCCGCCTACCAGGGCGCCATCGCTGCGCTTGGCCGCTAGGCTGTCATCTCGCGTCACTCCTTCGGCGAATCGGGATGACAGGCGCCAGTGGAGCGCCGCCTGTCGCGCCCCCCGATTGACCGCCCCTCGGCACACCCGCATAGTGTGCCCCTTCATGTCGATTGAGCTGACCCGCAACTTCTGCATCATCGCGCACATCGATCACGGGAAGACCACCCTGTCGGATCGGTTGCTCGAGACAACGGGCACAATCCACGCCCGCGAAAAACAGGACCAGCTCCTCGATTCGATGGACCTGGAACGGGAACGCGGAATCACAATCAAATCCCACCCGGTCGCGATGCGTTACACCGCGAAAAACGGAAAGACGTACCGACTCAACCTTTCCGACACGCCCGGCCACGTCGATTTCGCTTACGAAGTTTCGCGCTCCTTGGCCGCCTGCGAAGGTGCGCTCTTGATCGTCGATGCCGCCCAAGGCGTGGAAGCGCAAACCGTCGCCAACGTCCACCTCGCGCACAAACAGGGCCTCACGATCGTTCCGGTGATCAACAAGATCGATCTCCCGAACGCCGATATCCCGTCCGTGCATCGGCAGATCGAGGAGATCCTGCAAATCCCCGCGGAAGAAGCGATCGATTGCAGCGCCAAGATGGGCATCGGTATCGAGGAGATCCTCGAAGCCGTCGTCCATCGCATCCCGCCACCGGCCCAGCCGAAAGACGAAATCCTGCGTGCCCTCGTCTTCGATTCGGTCTTCGATGTTTACCGCGGTGTCGTCGCCTACGTCCGCATCATGTCCGGCAGCATGGTTCCCGGCCAGGCCGTGCGCATGATGAACAACGACTCGCGCTACGAGCTCAAGGAAGTCGGCGTTTTCACGCCCAAGATGTTCTTGCAGGACAAGCTCAGCGCGGGCGACGTCGGCTATTTCATAGCCAACATCAAATCCACCGCCGATATCAAGATCGGCGATACCATCACCGACCAGCGCAATCCCGCGACCGAAGCGCTTCCCGGCTTTCAGGAAATCCACCCGATGGTTTTCAGCGGGATTTACCCGATCAACACCGCGGACTTCGAGCATCTCAAAACCGCCATCGCGAAGCTGCGCCTGAACGACTCCGCCTTCGTCTACCAGCCGGAGAGCTCAGTCGCTCTCGGATTTGGCTTCCGCTGCGGCTTCCTCGGTTTGCTCCACATGGAGATCATCCAGGAACGGCTCCGGCGCGAGTACGACATGGACATTATCGCCACCTCCCCCAGCGTCGTTTACGAAATTCTTACCAGCCGCGGCGAGACGCTCCTGGTCGACAATCCCGCGCATCTTCCAGATCCGAGCATCATCGAGGAAGTGCGTGAGCCGATCGTCAAAGCCTATGTCCTTTGCCCTAACGAAAACATCGGCGACATCCTTCAGTTGATCATGGAGAAGCGCGGCACGATGGACCACACCGAGACGCTCGACACCCGCCGCGTCATGCTCCATTGCGAATTGCCGCTGAACGAAATCCTGGTTGATTTCAACGACAAGATTAAGTCGATCACCCGCGGCTATGGCTCGATGGACTACGAACACGCCGGGTATCGCGCGGACAAACTGGTCAAGCTCGACATCCTCGTGAATGGTGAGCCGGTCGACGCCTTTTCCATGATCGTGCATCGCGACCGGGCCGAATCTCGCGGCCGCCAGCTTGCTGCGAAATTGAAGGAAGTAATTCCCAGCCAGCTCTACCAGGTTGCGATCCAGGC
>JBDTOL010000089.1:0-7713 GCA_039933235.1 Spartobacteria bacterium
GATTTCGCAACGAATCACTCCGACGCGATACGAATCTCTGACTATCTCGCGCTCGATCTGCGCCGGGCCCTCTCTGTCCAGACGGTGCAAAACGACACAACGATCACGATTCCTGCCTACTACGACGCGAACGGTGGTCCGCGAATGCCCGTGCTCGACGGGAACGGCGGCGTCTATTACGGCAGCAGCAGCACGAGCAGCGCAGTGACGATTCACTATTCCTTGCAAGGGGGAACCATCTACCGCCAACAGGGAGCGGCGCCTGCCGTAGCCCTCGCGCAAAATGTGCGGGACTTCGCCTTTGATGTGACTGACCTGGGCAAGGTGGTAACGACGCGCATCACGTTTAACACTATCTATACGCGAGCCGGTGCCAACGCCGAGATTGCCGCTGCATCGGCGACGAACACGGGCAGTGCGATCTACAACACGACCCTCCTGCGCAACGCTCGCCGGGACATCATTAGTGGAGTCTATTGATGCGTCGCCGGACCCCATCCTTGGCGCAGCACGGAAGCGTCTTGCTCTGGACGGTTGTCGTGATGGCGATCCTGTCCCTTCTGGCGACCGAAGTGCTGCGAACCGTCTCGGGCAGGTTTCAACTCGGTCTCCAGGTGGCAAGCTGGCAGGAGTCGTTAGTCGCCGCCGAGTCGGGGATCGATCTCGCGGTTGTCGAACTGCGCAAGTCGCTTTATCCCGCCCCCAACGGCGCCTGGTCTGGGTGGGACAACACGCCAGGCAACGGTGTCGTCAGTCATGGTCTCACCATGGTGCCGAACGCTGGTTTGGCCGGCACGCCGATGACGATCGAAGTCGCCGTCGATGCCCCCATCGGGTTGATCGATCCCTCCAGCGGCTGGCAGTATTACCGCGTCCGTACCCTGGGCTGGCTGCCTTTGACCGGGCCGCCTCGGAGTGGGTTTAACAAGCAGGATAACCATCTGCGCAAACTGACCCTGCGGGTTCAGCGTTTCATCGACACCCTCTTCAGCAGCGAAACCAGCGCTCCCCACACCTCGCGCCGGCTGGAGGCGGTCATCGCGCCGGTTTCTTCCTTCGGGCAGGCGATCTTTTCCCTCAGCACAATCAACCTGAACAACCAGAACATCGTGGTGGATAGCTACAATTCGACCGACCCAACGAAGTCCACTAACACGCTCTACGACGTCACGAAGCGCCAGTTCAACGGCGACATCGCGACCAATGGCAACCTGATTCAGGCCGGCAACGCCCACATCTACGGCGATGTCGCGACCAACTCCGGTACCACAACTGGTGTGAACAACGTCACCGGCGAGATCCGCGCCGATTTCTACCAGGAGCCGATCCCCATCGCCGCGCCCACCTGGCCATCGATCAATCCCACCCCATCCGTCGTCACTGGCACCGCGACCCTCACTGCCAGCGCCACCCAGGGCTCGGCTTCCTCGCGCTATCGGTTGAACGGCATCTCCATCAGCGGCAGCCAAACCCTGACCTTCGCGGGCAGCGCGGACGGCAGCCCCACCTACATCGAGATTTACGTGACCGGGGATATCACTGTTGGCGGCACTTCACAGGTCATCCTGGGCAATGGGGTGCGCGCAAAAATCTACTTCCAAGGAAACGTCGATATCCAGGGCAAGGGGATGGTGAACCCAAACGATCAACCCTCCAACCTCCTCCTCTACGGGATCAAGCCGACCGACGGCGTGACCCGCAGCGTCACCCTCGGCGGCAATGGTCAAATCACTGCCGCCGTTTATGCCCCTGACTACGCTGTCACAGTCAACGGCGGCGGGAACACCGGGCACGTCTTCGGTTCCGTGGTGGGCAAAACGGTCTCGATGAATGGCGTCACCAATCTGCACTACGATGAGGCCCTCTCCACGACCGGGCTGATCAACAACTTTAAGATCGTCAGCTGGGTCGAAGACACTCGTTAGGCGGACGCTTTCGGCAACGGCACTTTCTGCTCCGCCCTGTTTTCGCCCGGAAAAGTCCGTGCCAAACCGGGACGATCAGGTTTAGTGGCAGACATCCGTGTCATTTGTTGCCCGGCAATTTCAGCGTCTTCCCGAATCGAGCCGCTCGATTCTTCTGACCGCGATCTATGGGCTGATTGGCGGATTGGCCGCGGTCCTCTTCGAGCTCGGGATCAACTGGGTCTACCTTTCGACCTTCGTCGCGCTTTCGCATCGCACGCTGACCGTTTTCCTGCTCGGCTCGCTCGCCGTCGTCGTCGTTTGCTCGTTAGGCGGAGGCTGGCTCATGTTCCGGGTCGACCAAAGCGCCGCCGGGAGTGGCATTCCTCAGCTTAAGTTCGCCTTCTGGCAGGATTTTGGATTCGTCAGGCTGCGCACTGTCCTGGTCAAGTTCGTCGCCGGGCTGCTCCACGTCGGCGGCGGGATGAGCCTGGGCCGCGAAGGTCCCTCCGTCCATATCGCCGGCGGGGTCGCTTCGGAATTGAGCGGCCTGCTCGGTGTGCCGAAGCAGCGGCGCCGGCGGCCTGCCGCGGCCGGCGCGGCTGCAGGATTAGCTGCGGCCTTTAATACCCCGCTCGCTGCAATCACCTTCGTCCTCGAAGAGATCGTGCAGGATCTCAACAGCCCGCTGGTCGGCAGTGTCATCCTCGCCTCCGTCCTGGGCGCGTTCATGGTGCACGCCATTATCGGCAAGAATCCGGCTTTCCTCCTGCCTCAGATCGAAGGCGCCACCTGGCGCGCCTACATCGGTGTCCCGTTGGCTTCGGCCTTCGCCTCGCTCGTTGGGATCGCCTTCCAGCGCGCCACCCTCCGGCTTCGCGCCTTCTCGAAAAAATGGACCGCGTTCCCGCGCTGGATGCATCCCCTCCTCGGCGGTCTCACTGTCTGGCTGCTCGGGGCCGCCATCTTCATCTGGTCCGGTCGGCTCGGCGTCTTCGGTCTCGGCTACAGCGATCTTTCCGCGATGTTGCACGGCCAGATTCCCTGGCTTGTGATCGCGGCGCTCCTCGTCGGCAAATGGATTTCCACCGTGGCATGTTACGGCTGGGGCGGCTGTGGCGGCATCTTCGCCCCGCTGCTCTTTCTCGGCGCAGCGGCCGGCGGCACGATCGCCGGCCTCTTCGGCTCCTTCCTCGCGCTCACGCCAGACGGCGCGACCCTCCTTGCCATCATTGGAATGAGCGCCTGTCTCAGTGCCGTGGTGCGGGCGCCTTTCACCTCCATCCTCATCGTCTTTGAAATGACGCATCAATTCTCCCTCGTCCCCGCCCTCATGCTCGGCGCGCTGGTGAGCGAGGCGATCTCGCGCGGCCTAACGACGCACAACTTCTATGACGAAGTCCTGGCCCAGGACGGCAATGTGCTGGTGCACGTCATTCCGCCACGGGATTTGCGCAGCTGGCAGGCTTATCCTGTTTCTGCGATCGCCAATTTCCGGCCAGTCGTGGTCGAGGATCTCGCGCCGGAATCTCTCAGGGCGGTGCTGGAGAAGAACCAGTTCAAGCGTTTTCCGGTCGTCGAGGGGGGAAAGGTGATCGGCTGTCTGCGGCGCGACGAGATGCAGGCTGCACTCGCAGAGGATAGGCGTCCGGTGATTGAGCAGGTGGCGACCTGCCGGCGCAGTTTCACGATCAGCGAGGTGGCGCGGCTCCTGATCGAATCCCCGGGCGGTTTCGCCGTCCTCGAAGCCGGCGACAAACCGGCCGGCATCATTACGCTGCACGATCTGCTCCGTGCGCAGGAAACCCTCGCCAGCCGCAGCACCCACTAGCGCAGCGCCGGCTCGTAATTCAAATTCGGCGAAAGCCACTTCTCCACTTCGCCTAACGACTCGCCTTTCCGCGTGGCGTAATCCTGCGTCTGGTCGCGCTGTATCTTGCCGACCGCGAAATAGCGCGAGTCCGGATGCGAAAAATAAAGCCCGCTCACGCTCGCTCCCGGGTGCATCGCAAATGATTCCGTCAGGTTGATCCCGGCATTCTCCTCCGCTGACAGGAGATCGAAGAGCGTTCGCTTCTCGACGTGGTCGGGCGACGCCGGATACCCGGGCGCCGGGCGAATGCCGCGGTAGCGCTCGCGGATCAGGTCCTCGCGGGATAGGTTTTCATCGCCAATGCCCCAGGCAATCCGCGCTTCACGGTGGAGGTATTCCGCGAAAGCTTCCGCCAGCCGGTCGGCCAGCGCCTTGACCATGATCGCGCTGTAATCGTCGTGCTCAGCTTGAAACTTCTTCGCCAGCTCGTCCGCGCCGATCCCGGCCGTGACCGCGAATCCGCCGAGATAATCCCGGAGCCCCGAGCATTTCGGCGCGACAAAATCCGCCAGGCAATAGTTCGTTTGGCCGGCCGGCTTTTCCATTTGCTGCCGGAGGAAATGAAAAGTCGCGATCACCTCGCTGCGCGACTCATCGCGATAAATCTCAACGTCGTCGCCTAACGAGTTAGCCGGCCAAAAGCCGTGGACGCCGCGGGCGGTGAGCAATTGCTCGTCGACCATGCGATGGAGTAGCTCCTGCGCGTCGGCAAAAAGCTCCCGCGCTTGTTCGCCGACGACCGGATCCTCGAAAATCGCAGGATAACGCCCGCGCAATTCCCAAGTATGGAAGAAAGGCGACCAGTCGATGTAATCGACCAGTGTTGCGAGCGTCGTTTCAACCAAGGCGCCACCCGCCGGGTGGCGTGCGCTCCCCGGAGCTGTCGCCAGGACACTGACGCCTAAGAATTCGGGCGCCGGGGGATCATAGGCGCTCCAGTCGATCGTTAGGCGATTCGCCCGCGCATGTTCCAGGGTGAGCATCTTTTTTTCGCGCGTCTTGTCAGCATGCTCGCTACGCAGCCGCTCGTAGTCCGCCCTGGTGGTGGTGTCGAATTTCACCTTCGCATCCGGGTTGAGGAGGGCGTTGACCACCCCGACCGCGCGAGAGGCGTCGAGCACGTGCACCACGCTCTCGCCGTAGTGGTGCGCGATCTTCACCGCGGTGTGAGCCCGGCTCGTGGTCGCGCCGCCGATCAACAACGGCAGCCGAAATTCCTGCCGCTCCATCTCCTGCGCGACGTGCACCATCTCGTCGAGCGAGGGCGTGATCAGGCCGCTTAGGCCGATGATATCGGCCTGCCGTTCCCGCGCTGTGGCGAGGATCTTTTCGGCCGGCACCATCACCCCGAGGTCGATTATCTCGTAGTTGTTACATTGCAGGACGACGCCCACGATGTTCTTGCCGATGTCGTGCACGTCGCCTTTCACAGTCGCCATCACGATCCGGCCCTGCGGTTTGGAGTCGGCCTGTTTCTCGGCCTCCATGAAAGGCATCAGGTAGGCCACGGACTTCTTCATTACCCGCGCACTTTTCACCACCTGCGGGAGAAACATCTTGCCCGCGCCGAAGAGGTCGCCGACGACGCTCATGCCGGCCATGAGCGGCCCCTCGATCACATCGAGCGGGCGCTTTGCCTGCTGCCGCGCTTCCTCCGTATCGGCGTCGATGTGCTCGACGATCCCCTTGACCAGCGCGTGCGAGAGCCGTTCCTCGACCGGAGCGCTCCGCCACGCCTCCGCGTTAGGTGCGACCTTTCCCTTGGCTTTGACCCTCTCGGCAAAATCGACCAGGCGCTCGGTCGCGTCCGGCCGGCGGTTGAAGAGGACGTCCTCGACCAGTTTGCGCAGGGCGGGCTCGATCTCCTCGTAAACGGCGAGCTGGCCGGCGTTGACGATCGCCATGTCGAGACCGGCCCGGATGGCATGATAGAGGAACGCCGAATGCATCGCTTCGCGCACGGTGTTGTTGCCGCGGAAAGAAAAGGAAATGTTGCTCACCCCGCCGCTCACACGCGCACCGGGGAGATTGGCTTTGATCCAGCGCGCCGCCTCGATGAAGGCGACCGCGTAACCGTTATGCTCCTCAATCCCGGTCGCGACGGTCAGGATGTTTGGATCGAAAATGATATCGGTAGGCGGGAATCCGGCGGCTTCGGTCAGAAGGCGATAGGCCCGGGCGCAGATCTCCGTCTTGCGCTGCACCGTATCGGCCTGGCCGCGCTCGTCGAAGGCCATCACAATGACCGCCGCACCGTATTGCCGGACGAGGCGCGCCTGGCGGAGAAATTCCTCTTCGCCCGCCTTGAGCGAAATGGAGTTGACCACGCCCTTGCCCTGCACGCAGCGCAGGCCCGCCTCGATCACGCTCCACTTCGAGCTGTCGATCATGATCGGCAGACGCGAGATATCGGGCTCGCTCCCGATCAGGTGCAGGAAGCGGGTCATGGCCGCTTCGGAATCGATCATTCCCTCATCCACGTTGACGTCGAGGATGTTGGCCCCGCCTTCGACCTGGTGACGCGCGATGACGAGCGCGCCCTCGAAATCATCCGCCAGGATGAGCTTCGAGAATTTCGGCGAACCGGTGATGTTGGTCCGCTCGCCCACCACGACGAAACCAAACTCGGGTGTGACATCGAGCGCCTCGAGACCCGAGAGGTGTAACGTGAGAGGGGCTTTTGCGCCCCGATCTTTGGAATCATCGCCCGACGAATCGGGGCGCAAAGGCCCCTCCCACGTTGGCAGGGCGCGCGGCGCGAACTCGCCGACAGCTTTCGCAATGGCGCGGATGTGGTCGGGCGTCGTGCCGCAACAGCCGCCGACGATGTTGAGCCAGCCCTGGCGCGCCCAGTCGCGCAGTTGCGGCGCGATCGATTCGGGGGTCTCGGGAAACCCGGTCGGTGAGAGCGGATCGGGAAGGCCCGCGTTCGGATACGCGCTCGTAAAACAGGGCGCGAGCCGCGCCATCTCCTCGACATGCGGTCGCATTTCGGCCGGGCCGAGCGCGCAATTCAGCCCGACCACGAGCGGCTCGGCGTGGAGGATGGAAGTGAGAAACGCGCCGACCGTTTGCCCGGTCAAGGTGCGTCCGGATAAATCCGTGATCGTGCCGGAAACCAGGACGGGCACTTTCTTCCCTAACGATTCAAAACACTCCAGGATGGCGAAGATCGCGGCCTTGGCGTTGAGCGTGTCGAAAATCGTCTCGACGAGCAGGAGATCGACCCCGCCTTCGAGAAGCGCGCGGACCTGTTCACTGTAGGCGCGGCGGATCTGGTCGAAGGTTACGGCGCGGAAGCTCGGATCGTTGACGTCGGGCGAGAGCGACGCCGTGACGGGGAGCGGGCCTAACGAACCCGCGACGAAGCGCGGGGTGCCGGTGGCGTTCGCCACGTGGTCGACGGCGGCGCGCGCGACCTGAGCGGCTGCGACGTTCATCTCGTGGGCCAGCGCGACGAGCTCGGGGTCCTCCACTACCCGCTGGAAAAAGGCGGCGTCTTTGCGGCCGCTCTCCGGTTCACCGGAAAAGAGAAAATCGTGCAGGCCGATCGTGGTAGCGCTGAAGGTGTTCGTTTCGACAATATCGGCGCCGGCTTCGAGGTACTGCCGGTGGATTTCCTCGATCACGTCGGGCGCGGTCAGCTGAAGCAGCTCGAGATTGCCCTTAAGGTGTTTGGCCGGATGCCGGGCGAAGCGCTTCCCGCGGTATTGCTCCTCGGAGAGCTGGTAGCGCTGCACCATCGTGCCCATCGCGCCGTCGAGGATAACGATGCGCTGGCGGAGGAGCTCGGCGAGCGGATGAATGTTGGTGGCGTGCACGGCGAAGGGGCAATTAACGACGGCGGGCGGCGGTCAGCAACTAACAAATTGACGTATCATGATGCGTCAATATGTAAATCTCTCCAGAGTAAGGAGCAGGATTAGGAGCCGGAGC
>JBDTOL010000090.1:0-3934 GCA_039933235.1 Spartobacteria bacterium
GAACCTGTGACCCCTACCGTGTCAAGGTAGTGCTCTACCACTGAGCTAACCGCGCGGGATGCCGGAGGTGATAAATGAATAGCGATGGGGGATCAGTCAAGGGCGACGATCGGATTAAGATCGGCCTGTCCCGAGGGGCGCAGCGGCGAACCGGGCGAGGTTCACCAACGATGATGGAAGATTTCCGTCTAGGCGGCGAGTTTGGTCGCTTCCTTGTGTCCGAGAATCCGGACCGTCTGCTTCAGCTGATCCATCTTGAGCGGTTTTTTCAGGACCATGACCGGACCTCGGGCCAGAATTCGATTGAGCATGTTGCTATCCGGGTAACCCGTGATCACGACAATGGGAAGTTGGGGATCGATCTCCTTGGCCGCCTCATAGACGTCGTCGGCCGGGCCGTCGGGTAATTTCAGATCGAGAAAAAGGAGATCAAAGTGCTGCTTTTCCAGCGCTGCGATCGCCTCTTTCACAGTGCCGACCACGACGCGGCTGAAGCCAATCTTCTTGAGGAATACTTTGAAGAGATTTTGCAGACTCTCATCGTCGTCTACCACTAGCACGGTGGGCTGGCCCGAACGGTCCTCCTTCAGAATATCGCGATCCAGCGAGTCCTTTTTGATCCGCCACCGCCCGCCGATCTGGATCGCCGGGAGCTGACCGCGCTGCACCAGATAATAAACAGTCGGGAGCGGAATTCGGAGATACTTCGAAGTCTCCTTGACTGTCAGTAAGTTATGCATGGGTGGAGGGTCAGCAATTTTTGGCATGGCTGGCAACACTTATTGCCGCCAACGAGCATTATAAATTTTAGAAAGAGTGTCAATCGCCTAGTTTCCAGCCCCTGCCGGGGGATATTCGAGCCTTGATCCCCGGGCAGAGAAGATATTCCAGAAGCGAGAGGCATCCCAGAGCCTGGCGATAAACGAAAGTTCTCCGCCTAGACCTCCTGCCAGCCCGCGAGAACGATGCTGGACAAGCAGGGGGCCGGGGTTCACTGTTCGCAACCTTATGAGCGCATTGTTTTTCAAACGGTTTTTGCAAAAGCCGTTTCAGATCGCTTCGATCATCCCCAGTTCCAAGGCGCTCGTCGACCGGGTCGCCAGCAAGATCGATTTCAGCGAGGCTCGCATCATCGCGGAATACGGCCCCGGCGAAGGAGTCCACTCTCGTGGGCTGGCCTCGCGGATGAGTGCCGATTCACAGCTCTTTCTCTTCGAACTCGACCCGGCCTTTTCCCGCGACCTCGAGCGGCAGTTCGCGGACGATCCCCGCGTGCACGTGATCAATCGCGACGCCGCCAGTCTCTCGGAGGAACTGGGCCGCCGGGGCATTGCGCAATGCGATTATATTCTCTCGGGAATTCCCTTCAGCATTCTCGAGATCAAAAAGAAGCGCGCCCTCCTGCAGGACACCTATGACGCGCTTCGGCCAGGTGGCGCCTTCATCATCTACCAGGTGACCAACGAGCTCCGGCAACACGCCACTTTTTTCGATCGCGCCGAATCGGAGTACTGCCTGCAGAATATTCCGCCGATGTTCATCACTGTGTTCCAAAAAGCGCAGACCCGAAACGGTCATGCGCGGACTGCTCCGCCGACGACCCGCATTACCGCTCAGCGCACGGCATGAGCGCCTGCCAGACCCGGATCGAAAGGGATTCCATGGGCGAGATGTCCGTCCCGGCATCCGCTCTCTACGGCGCCTCGACGCAGCGGGCCGTCCTCAATTTTCCGGTCAGCGGCTGGCGTTTTTCACGGCCGTTCATCCGCGCGCTCGGTCTCCTGAAATGGGCGGCCGCGCAAGCCAATCACGATCTCGGGTTGCTCGATGCGGAACGCAGCGCGCTCATCATCCAGGCCGCGGAGGAAGTCGTGGAAGGCAAGCTCGACGAGCACTTCCCGCTCGACATTTTCCAGACCGGCTCGGGTACGAGCACGAACACGAACGCCAACGAAGTCATCGCCAACCGCTCCTGCCAGCTCGCCGGCAAACCAATCGGCGCCCGTGAACCGGTCCACCCTAACGATCACGTTAACATGGGGCAGTCGAGCAACGACGTCATCCCCTCGGCTATCCACATCAGCGGCGCGGAACAGCTCCGGGACTGTCTCATCCCGGCGCTCGACAAGCTCGCCGAAGCGCTCGCGGCCAAGGCCGCCGAGTTCGACGACGTGATCAAGATCGGCCGGACCCATCTGATGGACGCGACCCCGGTCCGACTGGGCCAGGAATTCGGCGGCTATGCGCAGCAGGTGCGCTACGGGCGACGGCGCGCCGAGCAGGCCATCGCCGCGTTGCAGGAACTCGCCCTCGGCGGCACCGCCGTCGGCACCGGCTTGAACCGGCATCTCCAGTTCCCCGAAAAAGTGATGCGCCATCTCAAACATCGCACTGGGATCGCTTTTCGCGAGGCGGAGGATCATTTCGAGGCGCAAGGCGCGAAGGACGGCGTGGTCGAGGCGAGCGGTCATCTGAAGACCATCGCGGTCAGCCTGTTTAAGATCGCGAACGACATCCGCTGGCTTAGCAGCGGCCCGCGGTGCGGCATCGGGGAGATTCAATTACCGGCCACCCAACCGGGCAGCTCGATCATGCCGGGAAAAGTGAACCCGGTGATTTGCGAATCGGTCATGATGGTCTGCACGCAGGTGATCGGAGCGGACGCGACCATCACCTGGGCGGGCGCGAACGGGAACCTCGACCTCAACGTCATGATGCCGGTGATGGCGCACAACCTCCTCTGCAGCATTCGGCTCCTCGGCAATGTGGCGGAAATTTTTGCCGACAAATGCATCAGCGGCATCGTGGCTAACCGGGAGCGCTGCCAGGAATTGGTCGAGCTTTCGATGGCGATGGTGACGAGCCTCGCGCCCCGGATTGGTTACGATCGTGCCGCCGAGATCGCCAAGGAAAGCGTCCGGACCGGCAAGACCGTCCGCGAGCTTTGCCTAGAGCAGGAAGTGCTGCCGGAAGAGGAGCTCAACGCCGCGCTCCATCCCTTTTCCATGACCGAGCCCGGTGGTGAAGGCTCCGGCGGCGGCTAGCGAAAAGCTCTGCCATGGTCGCCAACGTAAACAGCCCGAATTTCTCGGGCGGCGCGAACATCGCCATCAAATGCCCGTATCACACCTACGAGCAGACGATCGCTTTTTATCGTGACACCCTCGCGCTGCCCGTGATCGAGGAGGAAGCCGAGGGCTGCATCTTTCAATTCGGTCCCGTCCGGCTCTGGATTGATCGCGTGCCCAACCTCAGTCACCCTGATATCTGGCTCGAGCTGGAGACAAACGATACCGAGAGCGCGGCCGCCTACCTCAAGACCCAGGGGGTCGTGCGGCGTGACGAAGTGGAGCAGCTCCGCGAAGATTTCGACGGCTTCTGGATCTCCGATCCGGCGGGGATCATTCATCTCGTCGTCGGCGACGAAGACTAGTCGTTAGGCGCCGTTCGCGCGTTGCCACCCGACGGTTTCGTTAGGGCAGGATAGCCGCCGACTCGAAGAAGAGACTTTCGAAGGTGGGCTGATAGGTGCCCCCCCGAGTAGCGCCGATGGCAAAGCGCGGGCTGATCTCCGTCTGCGCCGCGCAGAATATCTCGACGTCGCGCCGCCCGAGTTTCTCCAGTTCTGCCCGAACCGTCCCGGCGGCCAGGTCGGGCGTATTGCAATCCCGGCTGAGATGCCCGAGCACAACACGGGCGATTTTTCCGGGCAACAGTTGCGCGACCACCGCGGCCGCCGCGGCATTGGAAAGATGGCCGTGGCGCGATTGGATCCGCTGTTTCACCGGCCAGGGCCGGTGAGGGTCGTTCTGCAGGAGTTTTTCGTCGTGATTCGTCTCGATCACGAGCGTCTGCACCTGGCGTAGGCGCTCGATCGTGAGGCGCGTGGCGTGGCCGAGATCGGTGATGTAGCCGAGCGCGCTCGCGCCCGCGT
>JBDTOL010000091.1:0-14446 GCA_039933235.1 Spartobacteria bacterium
GGGTCTCAGCTTCTACGGCGTGCTCAAGACCGCGGATTGTTATATCCCGGAGAGGTTCCCAAGCCGCTCTTGGGCTCCGACGATCATAGACCGCCGCCACTGAAAAATCTTTTTTTGGCGCGGGCGGCGTTGCTGGCTAAAATCTGTCGATGCTACAGACTGAGACTCGTGCCGGCGCCAAGACCTCGAAAAAGGAGCCGCCGCACGAGCGCTACCTGGAGGCGTTCCGCTGGATGCTGCAGACGCGCATCTTTGAGGAAAAGCTGACGAGTCTCTATCGCGGCGGCCTGATCACCGGCGGCGTTTACGTCGGGCGCGGGCAGGAAGCGGTCAGCACTGCGTGCGGCTTGTTTTTGCAAAAGGGCGACGTCTTTGGGCCGCTCATTCGCGATCAGGCGGGACGTGCCGCCGCCGGCGAGCCGCTCCTGAATGTGACCCGCACGTATCTCGGTTCGCGGCAGGGATCGATGCGCGGCCGCGACGGGAACATCCACCGCGGCTGGCCCGAGACCGGCCAGATAGCCATGATCAGCCATCTCGGCTCGCTCATCCCAGTGGTGGTGGGCAAGCTGATGGCGAAACGGATGAAAGGCGAAAAAGGCTTCGTTGGCCTAACGACGATCGGCGAGGGCGGCATGCAAACCGGCGCCACGCACGAGGGCATGAACATCGCCTCGGTCGAGAAAGTGCCTTTCGTGCTCGTGGCGTCGAATAACCACTTTGCCTATTCCACGCCTAACGAACGCCAGTTTGCCTGCGCCCGCCTGGTCGATCGCGCACAGGCTTACGGCTACGAGGGCCACGAAGTCGATGGCACCAATCTCGCCGACTGTCTCGAGGTGATCGGCGGCGCGGTAGAACGCGCGCGCAAGGGCGGACCGCCCCAACTGGTCGTCGCGTCGCTCCTGCGACTTGCCGGCCACGGTGAGCACGACGACGCCAGCTACGTGCCGGCGGAGATAAAGAAGGAACCGTGGGCGCAGGATTGCGTGCTCGCGACGGAACAGCTCGTCCTGGAAAACGGCTGGCTCGATGCCGCGACGCTCAAACAATGGCGCGCGGAGATCTCGGCGGAGATCGAGAAGGCGGTCGAGACCGCGCAGCGCGAAGCCGGCCCGGTCGGAAGTGAAGAAGATTGGTGCGCGCTCTCGACGCGCGAACTAGTGGATGTGGCGGGAGAATGACGAATTTTCTAATGAAGAAAACCGAATCAATGACGAATGACCAAGCCCGAGCGCAGCCTCACGCACGCGCGGTTTTCTTCCTTTGTTCTCCGTCATTCATTCGTCCTTCGGCATTCGTCATTCGGCATTTCATTTCATGAGCGTGACCTACCTCGAAGCCATCCGCGAAGCCCAGGCGCATCTCCTGCGCGAGGACGATCGCGTCTATCTCTACGGCCAGGATATTGCCGGCAAATTCGGCGGTGCATTCAAGGCGACGAAGGGTCTGGCGGAAAAATTTCCCGGGCGCGTCCTGAATACGCCGATCAGCGAAGACGCGATGGTTGGCACCGCGATCGGCGCAGCGATGGAAGGGATGCGGCCGATTGTGGAGATGCAGTTTGCTGATTTCTCGAGCATCGCGCTGAACCAGATTTTGAATAACGCCGGCACCCAGTATTGGCGGACGCAGCAGCCCTGCCCGATCACGGTGCGCCTGCCTTCCGGCGGGACCAAAGGGAGCGGGCCGTTCCACAGCCAGAGCATGGAAGCCATCTACTCGCACTACCCCGGGCTCGTCGTGATGACGCCCGCGACGGTGGAGGACGCCTACACCATGTTGATCGACGCGGTCGCGATCGACGACCCGGTCATCTACTGCGAGCACAAGTATCTCTATTACCATCTCAAGGCCGATGCCTTGCCAAAAGAGAAGCTCCCGGTGGGCAAGGCGCGGATCGTTAGGCCAGGGCGTGACCTGAGCATCGTGACGAACAGCGCGATGGTCCATGAGGCGCTGGCCGTCGCGCAGCAATTGAGCGGCCAGGGGATTGAAATCGAGGTGGTCGATCTGCGGACGGTGAAGCCGCTCGATACCGACACCGTGCTCGCCTCCGTCGCGCGCACCGGGCGTCTGCTCTGTGTCGGCGAGACCTTTCCGTGGGGCGGCGTGACCGCCGAAGTGATCGCGCGCGTCTCCACCGAAGGCTTTCATTTGCTCGACGCCGCACCGGCGCGGCTCAACTCGAAGGACACGCCGATTCCTTATCATCCGAATCTCTGGGAAACTCATCGCCCTAACGCCAAGACGATTGCTGCGAAAGCCCGGCAGATTCTCGCCGAATAATCCTATGCCGAAAGTTCCAATCACCATGCCGCAGCTTGGCGAGTCGATGGCCGAGGCCACGATCGTCGCGATCAAAGTCAGCCCCGGCGACAAGGTCGCGGTCGACCAGGAAATCATCGAAGTGGAAACCGACAAGGCGGTCATGGGTGTGACGACGCCGTGCGCCGGCGAGATCGCCGGGATCGAAGCGGAAGTGAAAAAGGTCTACGCGGTCGGCGCGGTGCTGGGTTACATCGAGGCGAGTGAAGCCGATGCGGCGCGTTTCCAGAAAACTGCCGCGGAACCGCCGGAGCGTGATGTGGCGGAGGGAGTGCCCGGTCGTGCAGATGAGGGCGGCAAGGATCAGAACGGAAGCGGCTCCCATTTCCAGGTCGACCAGAAAGAGCTGGCGCCAGTGCCCACCGGCTCGCATTTCCAGGTCGACGCCTCGGGCGTGTTGCCTGTGCCGGTCGGGACGAAAGGCGCTGGTTATCTTTCACCGCGCGTGCGTGCGCGCATGTCTGAGTTGAAACTAACTCAGGCCGATCTCGCCAGCATCGCAGGAAGCGGCAATGCCGGTCGCATCACGATCAAGGATCTGGAGAGATTTCTCGGCGTCCTCGAAAAACAAACGGCCGAAGACGCCAGCGCGATCCGGACCGGCGTCGCGGACGCGATGCGCCGCAGTTGGACGCGTCCGCTCGCGACAGTTGGTTCCTCGGTTTGTCTCGATCCGGTTTTGCAGGATCGCAAAAAACGTGACCCGAAACCGGGACCCGCGCTCTATGTATTGCGCGCCCTGGCGCTGGCACTGGCGAAAAGTCCGGGGGCGGCGGCGAAGCTGGTCGGCAACCGCGTCGTGCAATCGTCCTCGATCGACATTGGCGTCGCGGTCGAGGCGCAGGATGGCATCATGGTGCCAGTCATCCGCGGCGCGGACAAAACGTCGTTAGGCGAGCTCACCAAAAACTACGACGAACTCGTCGGCCTCGCCCGGCAGCGCCGCATTTCCTCCGAGATGCAGGCCGGCGGCATTGCTTCGGTTTCCAACTTCGGCACCTTCGGCCTGGAGTGGGGCACGCCGATTCCCCTCCCCGATCAGACCGTCCTGCTCGGCCTCGGCGCGGGGAGGAAAGTCCCCTTTTGGGACGAAGCGAAAAAGGAGTTCGTCCCGCGGACAGAAGCGCAAATCACGCTCAGCTTCGATCATCGCAGCCTCGACGGCGGCGGTGCGGGCCGTTTGTTGCAGCACGTCATCGAGCTACTCGGCACGCCGGAGAAGCTCTAGAGCTTGCGCGCCTCGCGTGCTCCATCCTCCGGCACTTGTCGCGCCGCCCCCTTGCCATTCGAGGACGCTCCTTTAGCTTTAGGGCCTGCGATGAGCGCGACACAAACGATCGATCCCAACCTCACGATGCGTGAACTCCTGGAGCAATTCCCCGGGACGCAGCGCGCACTTTTTCGCCGTTATCACATCGGCGGGTGCGCCAGCTGCGGTTTCAGCCCGGATGAAACGCTCGCCGGGGTTTGCGCGCGGAACGATAACCTCGATACGGAGGAAGTGACCGAGCATATCCTCGTGAGCGACGCGGCCGATCGCGCGATGCAGATCGAGCCCCGCGAATTGTCGGATCGTCTCGCGGCGGCCGAAACCATCCACCTGCTCGATATCCGAACCCGCGAGGAATTCGACTCGGTTAAACTGCCCGAGGCCCAACTTTTCACCCAGGAATCGATGCAGAAAATCCTCGCCAACTGGTCACGGACCGATCTGCTCGTGATCTACGATCACAAGGGCGCGCGGAGCATGGATGCGGCCGCTTATTTCCAAGGGCACGGCTTCGAGCAGATCAAGAGCCTGCGCGGCGGCATCGATGCCTGGAGCGCAGAAATCGATTCCTTTCTGCCCCGCTACCATTTGGAGTAACCGATGAGCGACGAACTGGAAAAACGGATCGAAGCCGCGGTGAAGAATCCGAAAAACCTGGGCGAGATGGAAAACGCGGACGCCATCGGCACCGTCGGCAGCCCCGACTGCGGCGACATGCTGCGGATGTGGGTCAAATTTAAGGAGGAAGGTGGCCGCAAGGTGATCGATCGCGCGACCTTCCAGACCTTCGGCTGCCAGACCGCGATCGCCGTGGCCAGCGTCGCCACCGAGATGCTGGCCGGCAAAACCGTCGATGAGGCAATGTCGATGTCGGGCCAGGATTTGGCGGCTCCGTTAGGCGCATTACCACCGGTTAAAATCCATTGCGCCCAGTTGGTCGAAGGGGCCTTGCGCTCCGCCCTGGCTCCTGGCGAAGCGCAGCCCGCCGCGCCGGCACAGACCGCGCCGACTCTGATCGATTCGTTTGTCCCGGCCGCGACCGGAGGAAAGATAAAAATCGTTCTCGAACCCTAGCCTAACGAAATTCTCATGCACGAAAATACCGAATTCACCACCTCCCGCGACGTTGAAGCGATCCAGATCCCGAGTGGCACCAAGACCACCCTGCCCGCCGGGACGCCCGGGGTAGTGACCCAGACTCTTGGTGGCAGCTACACCATCGCGACTTACCAGGGCCTGGCGCGCATCGCCGACAAAGATCTCGACGCGCTTGGCCTGGAAAAACCCGCCAGCTCGAACGGCGAGAAATCTTCGAGCTCGACCGAACCGGGCGGGCCGGTCGACGAGAAGGCGGTCTGGGATCAATTGAAGCAGTGTTATGACCCGGAGATTCCAGTGAACATCGTCGACCTCGGCCTCGTTTATGACTGTCACCTCGTGCAGAAACCAGAGGGCGGCACAAAAGTGGAAGTGAAGATGACTCTGACCGCCCCGGGTTGCGGCATGGGACCGGCCATCGCGCATGACGCGCAAAGCAAGATCCTCACGATCGATGGCGTTGAGGAAGCCGACGTGCAGCTCGTCTGGGATCCACCTTGGAACCAGAACATGATCAGCGAAGCCGGGCGAATGAAGCTCGGGATGGTGTAGCCCGAGCCACTTTCCTTTTATCTTGGAAGGCCGCACCTTTCTTGGCAGCTTCTGGTCGATGTTCACAAAGACCCTGCTCGGTGCGGCAATTTCGCTTTTCGTTTGCCGCACTGCGTTTGCCACTGAGGCTGACACAACCGTTATCACGATCGAAGGACAGACCGCGGGAGCCACACCTTTCCTCAGTCAGATAACGCTCGCGGCCAGTGACACAGCGACGATCAAGAACATCAAGTTCTCGGTGGCGCCCAGGCCTGGCTCCTCGACCCGGCCCCTGTCCGCTACCTACTCGAGCGAGTATCTGGCAGAGCGCGGAGCTATCCTGAACGGGAAGATCTTTCTGCCGGTTTACGGTCTCTATGACGGTTACACCAACAGCGTCACCCTCAGTTACTCCTTTCATGACGGGTCCTCCAAGGATGACAGCACCACTGTCACAACCGCCATCTTCGACGATCCATGCGGCTATAAGACACCGACCATCCTGCAGCCCAAGATAGAGAATAGCTCTTTGAGCTATGATTACATCTTGCTGAAGGGAGCCTGCAGCAGCTACTCGCCGGCGATTATCGACACGGACGGCGCTCTGCGCTGGGTGGGGACGGCTGACACTGCCAGTTTCGATGTGGCCTTCCACGAAAATTCGATTTACCTCGCCCACGGTTCGCTTCTCTATCGGAACGACCTGGATGGAACGGTGAGCCTGCTCGGAGATTACGGCAGCGCCGGCGTAATCGACTTCCACCACAATGTGGACCGAGGAAAATTCGGACTGCTTTATGAGGTGGACACCAAAGCCTATCTCGAATCGATCATCTTGGAAATCGACTCCACAGGGAACCTCCTGAAGACCTGGAACATGGCCGACATCATCTCAGCCGCCATGACTGCCGGTGGAGATGACCCGGCACAGTTCGTTTTCGCCTCGCCCACCGACTGGTTCCACAGCAATGCCGTCACTTATAACCGCGCCGACAATACCCTTATCGTCTCGAGCCGGGAAGATTTTGTCATCGCAATCGATTACGACACCTCCGCCATTAAGTGGATCCTGGGCGATCCTGAGAAGGCCTGGTACGAGTTTCCATCTCTCCGCCAATACGCCCTGGAACTCGCTCCAGGCAGCCTGCCTCCGATTGGGCAGCACGCGGTCTCGATCACTTATGACCAGGGCCTCCTCCTGTTTGATAACGGGCTCAATAGTCTCTTTCAACTGCCGCCCGGCGCAGTGCGCAGCTATGCCAGCCCCAGGAAGTATCGCATCGATCTAAGCGCTCGGATGGCCACGGAAGTCTGGAACTTTCCGATGGATGAGTCTGTTAACAGCCCTTACTGCGGCAGCGTTTACGAAGACTTGCCGCTGAACTATCTGATTGACTATGCCTACGTCACACTGGATCCCACTCAGGCCCGGCACGCCCGCGTGGTCGGCGTAGACGCCACGGACACGAAGGTCTTCGATTACGAATATCCTACCGCCGGATGCCTCGCGGTTTTTAATGCCACACCGCTTCATCTCGAGAATACCCCCTTCCCGGCGGTCGGTCCGCAATCCCTTAACCTTTCCACTCGAGGTCTCGTGGGTCCCGATCAAGCTGCTCTTATCGCTGGGATCATCGTAACAGGAAGCGACCCGAAGACGGTCGTCGTGCTGCGCGCCCTCGGGCCCTCCCTTGAAGAAAACGGTCTTTCAGACACGTTGGCCGACCCGGTGATCACTTTGTTTGATGCTGACGCGCGCGTGCTCGCAACGAATGATGACTGGCAGGCAGGCGCCGACGCCGGACAGATAAGCGCAGACGGGTTAGCCCCTAATAATCCGGCAGAAGCCGCCCTCCGCACGACGCTGGCCCCCGGTGCCTACACCGCCGTTGTGACGGGAAAAGATATCTCGCTGGGTGTTGGCCTGGTGGAGGTTTACGATCTTTCACCCAGCGGCAACTCAGAGCTGGCGAACATAAGTACTCGCGGGATGGTCGGCACAGATTCCGACCTTCTCATCAGTGGATTCATCGTGGGGGCGATCGATAGTTCCACTGTTGTGGTGCGGGCGCTTGGACCCTCGCTTGGCTCGGCCGGGATTAGCGACTTCTTAAAAGATCCAAGTCTGACCGTCTATGATCAGAACGGCTCAGCCCTGGTCACGAACGATAGCTGGCGCGACGACCCAAGCGCCCTCGAGCTCGAACAGAACCAAATCGAACCTTCCAACGATAAAGAGGCTGCAACGATCCTCCATCTGCCGGCCGGCGCCTATACGGCAATCGCGATGGATGCCAATGGCGAAACCGGGATTGGTTTGGTCGAGGTCTACAATCTCGATTAGCCCTGCCTTGTGCACGCGCAGATGTCCTGAATCCACAGAACCCGCCAGAGGATCGGCCATTTCCCGAAGGTCGCGGCTACGGCTCTCCGCGAAAGTATTGGTTGGAATGACCGACGAGTTAGCGACGGAGGTTTGGACTACGAGAGGGACCAGAGTATCAACAGTCCAATCTGCAGCAGCATTCATGAAGCTGCACCGCTGAACTACCTTATTGACTATTCCGACGTCAACGAGCCAGCCGCGGTTGACCAGTTCGCTGAGCTTTTGGGCTTGGACGCGGCGGTTGAGAAAATTCCACAGGCTGACGCAAGATTGGCCAATCGTGGCACTCGGGGTTCGGTCGGTACGGAGGACGATCTCAGCGCTCTGCAACTCGAACAGCACCAGCTTGCGCCAACCGGTTCCGTAGAGGCGGGACAATTCTGCACCTGCCCGCGGGTGCCTGCACGACAATCGCCAGTAGAACGGATGACGGGACCGGCATCGGCCTGGTCGAAATGTTCGACCTCTGGCCACTCGTCGCTCAATTCGAGAAAAACCGGGAACCACGCCTCGCACGCGTGGTTCCCGCGTTGACAGGCCGATGACGGCCTTTATAATCACGTCCCCTGCGCCTCTCTCCGCTGTGGCGGAACCGGTCGACCTTCAGCTGCAATACTCTCATGCCTTCCACTCAAATCATTCTCACCGAAAACGTTCCCGGCCTTGGAGCCGAGGCCGATGTCGTCAAAGTCCGTCGCGGTTACGCTCGTAATTTCCTTCTGCCGACCGGCAAGGCCTACGAGGTGACCCCGCGCACGATGCGCCAGCTCGATGCCTTGAAGGCGAAACGCGCCGAGCGGGAAGCCCGCGAATTGAACGAGGCTGAAGATCTCGCGCGCCGCATCGGCAAGCTCAAGGTGACCTTCATGCTGCAGACCGGTGAAACGGGGAAAGCCTTTGGTTCCATCACGGCGAATGATCTTGCCGAACGTTTGAAACAGGAACTGAGCCGGGACATCGATCGCCATCTCCTCGTCCTCGAGCACCCGATCAAGACGACCGGCGAACACGAAGTCCCGCTCAAGCTGCATCACGACGTCACCGCCAAGTTCAAGTTCAACGTCAAATCGACCGAGGAACCCAAACCGGAAGCTGCTCCCGCCGAAGAATCGGCCGACAAATCCCGCGGTCCCCACAAACGCACAAAATAAATGCCGAGAAGTCCCCAAGGGAATGATCCCGGGGGGCCTCGCAAGACAGCTCCGAATGGTTCCGGGGCTGACCGAGGCTCGGAAGTGAGAAACGGCGGAAAAGTTATTGGTCACTCGTCCCCAGGTTCTCCCGTAGATATTCACCGCGCCCTCCCCCACAGCGTGGAAGCCGAGCAGGGCGTCCTCGGCTCAATGCTCATCTCGCCGCGAGACGTCATCGCGGAAGCGGTCGAGAAAATTAACGAGCATTATTTTTATATTCCCGCGCACCAGACGATTTACACCGTGCTGGTCGAGCTTTGGAACGCCGGCCAGGGGATCGACCTGATCACCTTCACGCAGGTGCTGCGCGATCGGAACATCCTCGACACGGTCGGCGGTGCCTCCTTGGTGACCAGCCTTTTCACGTTCGTGCCGACCGCGGCCAACGTCGGCTACTACCTCGAGATCGTGCGGGACAAGTACATCCTGCGCGAGATCATCAGCGCCTGCACCGAGGGCGCCCGGCGTTCTTACGAGGAGCAGGACCAGGTCGATAACCTGCTCGACGAGGTGGAGCAGAAGATTTTCGCGGTCGGGGAAGATCGCTTCAAGGACACGGCGCTTTCGATGAAAGACCAGGTCATGGAAGCGATCGAGGCAATCGAAAAGCTCTACCAGCAGCATGGCGGGATCACCGGGCTCGCGACGGGTTTTAAGGACCTCGATCGCCTAACGAGCGGATTGCATCCCTCGGAAATGATCGTGATCGCGGCCCGGCCGAGCATGGGAAAAACTGCTCTCGCGATGAACATCGCCGAGCACGTGGCGGTGAACGAGAATCGCGCGGTTGCTGTGTTCAGTCTTGAAATGAGCGCGCAGCAACTCGTGCAGCGACTCCTCTGCTCCCGCGCGGGCGTAAACTCGCAAAAAGTGCGCGACGGCACCTTCCTCGCGGAACGCGATTTTCCGAAACTGACCGCCGCTGCGTCGAAACTGGCCGAGGCCAGAATCTTCATCGACGACAGCCCGGGCTTAAACATCCTCGAACTGCGGGCCAAGGCGCGCCGGCTCAAGGCGCAGCACGACATCGAGCTGATCGTGATCGATTACCTGCAGCTCCTGCGTTCCACCTCGCGCCGCGGGCAGGAAAATCGTCAGATCGAAATCTCGGAAATCTCCGCTGGCATTAAAGGGCTGGCGAAAGAGCTCAAGATCCCGATCATCGTCGCCGCGCAGCTCAATCGAAACCCGGAAAACCGCACCGGCGACAGCAAAGGCCGCCCGCGCCTGAGCGACCTGCGTGAGTCGGGCAGCATTGAACAGGACGCCGATCTCGTCGCGCTTCTCGTTAGGCAGGAATACTACGCCGATACCGAGGAGGAGAAGGATGAGACGGAAGGCAAAGCCGAGCTGATCATCGCGAAGCAGCGCAACGGCCCGACCGGCGATGTTGCGCTCACCTTCCGCAAAGAGTTCACCCGCTTTGAGGATCGGGCTCGCGAAGAACGCGAACCGCTCTAGCTCCAGCTCCGTCGCAAGGGATAGTCCGCAGTTCAGGCGGGCCGCCCGTTCTCCAGCGCCGCTCCCTTACTCCGTCCGCAAGGCTGTCATCGGCGTCAACCGCATGGCCCGGCGCGCCGGCACATAACACGCGAGCAACGCCGCCACCCCAAGCATCGCGCTCGACGCGAGCAACGCCACCGGATCGCTCGGGCTGACTTGGTAAAGCATCTGCGCGAGGACCCGACCGAACCCGAGAGCGAGGAGCAACCCCACCCCGAGCGCGAACGCCGTCTGCAGGGCGCCCTGTTTCATGATCAGCGCGAAGACATCCCCGCGATCCGCCCCCAAGGCCATGCGAATACCGATCTCGCGCGTGCGCCGCGCCACCGCATATGCCTTTACACCATACACGCCCACCACCGCGAGGAGCAGGGCGACGACCCCGAAGATGCCAAAGAGGACAGCGCCGAACCGGATCGCCCACAGCCCGATATTTTTCTCCACGATATCCTCAAAGGGATCGATGCGCAGGATCGGCATGGCCGGATCGACCTCGCGCAGAGTCTGGCGCAGCGTCGGGATCATCGCGCTGACCGCGGCGCGATCGTCCCGCGCCAGGCGCACCTGCAGGATCACCCCACCGCTGTAAGCCTGCGCGAGTGGGGCAAAGAGCCGGCGCGGCATATCGTCGCCCAGCACTTCGTGACGGTGCTGGCTCACGATGCCGACGATAGTGAACTCGTTAGGCGACCCGTCGCTCGGCGGAACCGTGTAGCGCAGATGCTGCCCGAGCGCGTCGCCTTTCGGAAAAAGCTTCTTAGCCATCATCTCATCGATGATCAGGACCCTCGGCGACGCCTTATTCTCCGCTTCCGTCTCCGTGAAATCGCGTCCGCGCAGTAGCCGCACGCCGATCGCATCGAACCATCCCGGGGTGACCGCGGTGAAAAGCCCGCTCGCTCCCGCCTCGGGCGCGTTCGGGTCCGTCTTGGTCACCGTCGCTTCGTCCAATCGCATAACGCGCCGGGCATTTGTGAGGTTGCCATAGGGCAGCATCGTGGTGAGCGCGGCCGCCTTCACTCCGGGCAAAGCGCGCACCCGGTGGACCGCGGCAAACATCGTCCGCTCCGCTCTTTCCTCCTCCTCACGCCCTAACGTGAAATCCATCTCCGCCGAGATCGCGCCGCTCCGATCGAACCCTGGATTTAACGCGCCCGCCTTGAGCGCGCCGCGAAAGAACAAGCCCGCGCTGAAGAGCAAGGTGAGTGAAAGCGCGATCTGCACCATCACCAGCAAATGGCGCGGAGCGAAGAACCGATTCAGTTTCCCGACCTGCGCCGGCTCGCCCACCTGTTGTTTCAGGTCGTTCACGAGATCGGCCCGGGAAGCCTTTAGCGCCGGCCCCAGGCTGAAGAGCATCGTCGCCACGAGACAAATGATGAAAGTGATCACGAGCACGATCAGATCCGGCCGCAGCGCGACCACGATCGAGAAATTCATTGAGCCAAAGAGGCTGCCTAACGATCCCAGGAGAAAATCGTTGCTCCAATAGCTGATCATCAAACCAAGCGCGCCCCCGAGCAAAGCAAGGAAAAGCCCTTCGCAGAGCAGCTGCCTCACGATCCGCCAGCGGCTCGCCCCCAAGGCCAGGCGCAGCGCGATCTCCTTCGAGCGATTCGCCCCGCGTGCCAGCAGCATGTTGGCGAGATTGAGACAGGCGATAAGCAACACGGCCGCCGCCATCGCGAGCAACAGGATGCCAATCATCCCCATCGGGCCATCATCCGAAGGCGTCGTGCTGATGCTGAAACGCGATGGCGTCTGGATTTGCAACTCCCGCGCGCCCGTCGAGTCGGGCGGCTGGATCGCGGTCAGTCGTTTCGCCAGCGCGGGCAGGCGCGCCTTCGTCGCCTCGATTGTGAGGCCCGGCTTCATCCGCGCGACGAGGTTGAGGGTGTAATTCTTCAGCGAAGTGAGAGGCAACTTCCCGCTCGTATCGCTGAAGGCCGAGCCGAGCTTCGTGTAAACCCCCAGCGGCAACCAGAGATCCGGCGCGAGCAGCGCGCTGACCCCGGAGAAACCTTCCGGCGCCACGCCGATCAGCGTGTAGGTCTCGCCGTTGACGGTCAGCGGTTTCCCAATGAGATCCTGTCGACCGCCGAGCTTCTTCCAATACGGATAGCTCGCCACGACCACCGGGACGCTGGCGTCGGGCCGGCATTCCGTTTCCTCATAAAACCGCCCGAGCGCGGGCGTCACACCCATAAGTGAGAAAAAATTCGACGAGGTGAGAAAAACGAAGCTGCGTCGCATCCCCTCCTCGCGCCCGATCCCGGCGACGGCGAACTGCATCGCCGCTACCTCTGCGAAGACGTCGTTATGCTCCCGCAGGGCGGAGAATTCGGTATGTGTAAACGGTCGGTAATCATGCGCCGCACCCTGGCGCGCGGTGAAGAGATTGACTACTTCCGCCGGCCGCAGCGGGACGACCGGCCGCAAGATAACCCCGTTAACGAGGGCGAAGATCGCCGAGTTCACCCCGATCGCGATCGCGAGGGTAAGCACCGCGATGGCGGTAAACCCCGGCGCCTTGAGCAGCTGCCGCAAAGCAAACTTGAAATCCTGTCTCATCGCCAGTGAGATGCCGCGGGCGACGGCTTTGGATTCAAGAATCTTGTGAATCGGATTCCAGCTCGCCCAGCGTCCCTTCCAGCTTCCGCAGACGCGGCACTAGTTCGGTGCGAACGGCGTGCTGGTTCAGCTTCCAGATACCTGCGTAGAGGATAATCCCGAAACCAACGAAAAAGAGAGTATGCGCGAGGCCACGCTCCCACTGGCGGCGATCGACGAAGACCAACAGCATGCTGAGAGCCAGCGGCGCGAGATACCACCAGTGCACGCTGCCGAGCAGGCCGATCTGGTGTTGCACACGTGCGATCGATTCGCGCAGGTGATCGGTCAAGCTGCGATACGAGTTGGGGTCCGGGCGTTTCCGACGCAGGAGCGTGGCATACGTCGTCGGCAGACAAACCAAAATCGCCGCACCGACCAGCAGCCAATGCACGGTCGCCTGAGAAAGAATGAAGGCGAAGAGAAAACCCTCCACGACCAGCGTCGCGATCCATTCCCGCGCATCCCGCCAGAAAATGGTGCGCTCGAAACGCTCGCTCGCCCTCGCCAGTCGCCACACCTTCTCCGGCGTTAGGATCACGCCCCCCTCCGATTGGCGGGCCCAGATGTCTTTCAGTTCGTCGTTAGTCATACCGATGCCTCCTTTGGTAAATATGCGGCCAGCTTCTTCCGGCTCCGCTGCAACCGGACGCCCACATTGCTCTCCGTGAGCCCGGAGATCTCCGCAATGTCGCGATAACTCCGCTCCTCGAGCTGGAGCAGCACGAGCGCGCGGTCGGCCGGCGCGAGCCGTTGGATCGCACCGTAAAGGATCGCGAGACGCGGATCTTCCGGCGTTGCCTTCTCGTTAGGGAAGAGATCGGCTTCGGTCGCTTTCGCAAAGAAGAAACGCCGCCGCTGCTCCGAGCGCTGCCAGCTCAGCGCGGTGTTGAGACAGACGCGATAAATCCAGGTCGAGACTTTCGCCTGACCGGAGTAGCTCTCGAGCGAACGCCAGATCTGCAGCTGCATCTGCTGGCGCAGGTCCCGCTGGTCCTCGTGGTTAAGGGCGAACGCGCGCCCCACCTTCATTAGAATTCCGCCATGCTCCTGCAACCACTCGGTAAAGACCGAGCTCGCATCGGAGCGCGCGACGGATTGATCGAGATTGCGCATCTTACCTTATTAGTAGCCGGAAGTGTCCGTTTCTTACATTCCGGCACGGGCTTCGCGCTTTGCTCACTTCGTTTTACGGTTGCGTCGCGCGGCGCCCGCCGCAATTTGAACGCGCCATGGGAATTCCAATTCAGAGCCTCCATATCGGAATGCAGGTGCGCCACCCGCGTTACGGCGTCGGAACGATCAAGTCGCTCACCGAACACACCGCCGACATCAGTTTCGACGACGCACCGCGCACTGTCGACCCGGGCGCGAGCGATCTCAGCGCGGCCGAGCCGAGCGCCCGCCTCACGGAAATGGAGCTGCCGCTTTCCGCGCTTATTAGAGAAACGGCGCAGGCGATGGTTGCGGCGCTCGGCCTGGAAAAGGACGACACGGTGGTGGAGGGGCTCGCCACCCGGTGCC
>JBDTOL010000092.1:0-9601 GCA_039933235.1 Spartobacteria bacterium
GCACCGAAAGCTGCGAGCGCCAGCGCGATCTGATCCAGGAAGATGGCCAGGGCGTAGCCATCGATCTCGCAATGCATATAGGGCTGGAGGGTCGCGTCGTCAGCGTGGCCGTCGTCGAAGAAGCGGAACATGGGGTTCAGTCCGCGCGGCTGATGGTCCACCTCATATGGATTATCTTCTCTGAGTGGCGAGATCGAACTGTCGGTTCCCTGCCAGTTGACGGTTGGATCGTGGTCGTGCGGGATTGCCTTCCAGAGCGCGGAGGTGGGATCAATCACCGTCGGATCTTTGCGATAAAAGCGTCCCTGAAAGTTCTTCGGTTCCCCGTTTTGGTTTGTATTTGCGGGATCGAGCAGGCGATCCATGCAGCCGACCCAGAAATTGCTGTAGATGTTCGAAACAGCATCGGGATCCCCCGGATCCTCGCCTTTAATGATTTTCAGGTAGTCGGCAACTTTCTTGCGCTCTGCGCGGCGGTCAGCTCCGCTGGCGTTCGGGTTCTCCAGAATATTCGGATCAACCGTCGGGGGCGCTGGCGGATCTTGTCCTAGGAAAAAAGGCGGATCGTCGAAGCTGGCAGGATTGTTGAGTAGACCAAGGTTGGCATTTAGATGGGTGGCAACGGTGCTGTAAATCTCTGCTTCGGTATAGGGAGCGAGGAGCAAGTTCATTTTCCTGTCGCCATCATCGGGTGAGGCGGTCGGCTTGTGGATGATCGCTCCCAACACGCACTGGTCCTTCGGATCGACGCAGAGCAGCCGTCTGTTGTAATACCAGTCTTTGAATTCCCCTAACAAACCGATCAACATCGCGACCACAGCAAGAATACCGACACAGGGTACGAAAATGAGGATAGGAACCAGGATCCCGATGAGAACGAGAAGAAATGCGCCGCGCTGCCGGAGCCATCCTGCAACGATCAAGCCGAGCAGACCGTCGAGATTCTTGTGCGATACCGCCACTCCGGGCGGGGCGCAGGTGGTGTGAACAGCTAATCCTCGTGCCATATGTTCTAGGTCTGGACGTTTAAGAGAAAGGTGACGCCTCCAATGAGCCGGCCCGTTTCCGTCTGCGCGCGGACGTTGATGGAATACTGCTGCCCGCTCGGGGCCTGAGGCGGGACGCGGAGCTGCACGGAAACATTGCGCGTCTCGCGTGATCTCAGGAGCGGACCATTCGTTTGCTCGGTCGCCTGGAATTCCATTCCCTGGGGCAGATCGAAATTCCGCGCGAGTAGCGCTTTCTTGTAGGCCTCGTGTCCGGTGTAGCGCGCGCGCGTGACCCTGTAAGGAATTCTACGGCCCCAAACCAGACGCCATCGCCCACTGCCGTTCGAGGAGGCGGAGGCGGCGCGGCGCAACGTCGGCGAAGGCGGACTCGGTGGCTGCACCCGACCAAACGGCACCAAAGTCGGGAGCACATTGCCGATCCTTTCACCCAACGAAAATCGCTGCCGACCAATGTTGATTTCCCGCTTCAGCTCCACAGTTTCCTTCGCGTCGATGGCATAGGCATCGGCCCGGAAGATGACGCGAGCCGCTTCGTCACCCAGCTTCAAGAGCGGCACATCCACCTGGATGCGCTCGCCGGGCGCGACATGGCCGGGATTCGCGGAATGCACGTTAGTGTTTTCCTGGCCGACGTTGTTTTCCAGATTGGTGTCCAGCGGATGGCTCAGGTGCGCCTGCAAACAATAATGGCGGTCCTCACCCGCGGGCACAGATGGCGTATGCCATTTGAATTGCGCGATGGCACTTCCCATTGGGGCGATGTTGACGAAGCGCACCACTTCCTGGCCGCTGGCATTGACATCCACCGGCAGCAGATCGGGCGAATTAAAACTCCAGGGGCGGTAAAGGAGCCGCACTTTCACGCCGAGCGCGAGATCAGTGGAGGCATTGTGCGCCTGCACGCTCACGATGTAATCCGTGTCGTCCTCCAAGTGATACGAATCGGGCTCGACCACGTTGGGTGTGGCCGCCTTGGCCATCCAAATATCCGGATTGTCCCAGGTGACTGGCACCCCTTGGGAGGCCAGGTAGGTTTGGCTGTAAATGCAAGGATCCGGCCGGCGCATGACCGGTTCCGGGAAGGGCGGATTGCAGGGATCCTTCTCCTCTTCCTCCGCCTTGAAATTGCGGGTCCTGAGGAATTTCGAAAGCTTCTCACAAAAGCGAAGCACCAGGCTGGGAAGGGAAACCACCAGGAGGATAAGCAGACCGAGAAGACCAAGCAGAGCGCCCAAGGGCCCCTTCACGAACAACGTATGCAACATCCTCAGAAAGTTTTGCATGGCTCACCCGTTCGGCTCATGACGCTTGCGAGGTCCTTCACTTGATTCAGGATGCGGGCTGCCTTCGTGCATCTCGTCGAATTCGATAATTGCGATTTGCTTTCCCTGAATCTCGGACTCCCAATTCAAAAACTAAAAAAGCCATGCGTGGGAAAAACGCATGGCTAAAAACTCCTCGCTCCCTGCGACGGCATTACCCGCATCAGGTTTAAGGGGTCTCCGGTTCCGCTCTCGCGGCACCGAACTCTCAGCACATGGCTCCCCCGCTCTGTCGGTTTCAGGATAGAATCCAGATCGTCGAAGTCAATCCAAGCGAGGGAGAATTTGATCTAGACCGCCGGTCGCGGGGCACTGCGATCAAGGCGTTCTGACGTCCATTTGTCGATGATCCAGCCACCAATCAGAACACTGACCGCGAGAACGCTACTTCCGGCGAGATCGAACCAGGCGGGTCCACTCCCTTTGGCCAGCACGACAGCCGTATCGAGCGCGAGGAAGAGCAGAACGCCGGCCGCGTGGGCGAAGGGCAATCGTGGCGCAATCGCGCCGGCCGCGATCCCGCCTGCCAAACCGGAGAGCACAGCGCCCATGGTTCCGAGAATTATTTGTCGCGGCTGGGAATCGATCGTGACCTGGCCGACCAGGATGTTGAAGGTCAGGATCGTTCCACCGACAACGATCAGGTAACCGCCAAGGACGGCGGCGACGCTGCGAAGTGCGAAAACAAATCGAGTCATACGCTCAGTAACATTTCCGGCATCCCCAATCTCCCGGGCCGCGAACTCACCACAGGGATCGCAGCGCGCCAGTGGCGCGCTGCGCCCGAAGCTTTTCTGTGAGGCCGGTGCCGGTCCGCTATTCTTTCTTCTGCGCGTTGGTGTGGAAGATGGCCAGCCAGAGGCCATTCTCCTGTTTCCAGACCGAGCCCGCGTAATAGGTGCCGGAGGCATCCTTGCCGTCGAACGTGCCCTCGATCGTGACCGTGTAGCTGGTGACAAACACGTCCTTCTCATCCGAATGGCCCTTGAAGTCGGAGATCTTGAACGATTTCATGTCCCACTTCTTCATGTCGGACATTTCTTTCGCCATGTCGGCGATGCCGTCGGCATAGACTCCGATCATATCGTGGTCGGCCACAGCCTTGAAGCCGTCGGCGTTCTTGTCCTTGAACGCCTGCCAGGCGGCTTTTTCCTTCGTCATCATTTCATCATTGCTCGGCGCGGCGCTTGAGACGGCGATTGTCGCGAGGAGCGCTATCATTGTGAGGCTCAATAGTTTCTTCATCAGGTTCCTTTGGTTGGTTGTTGAAACCCGAGGTTGAGCATGCAGCGCCAACCGGTCAACCCCATTCACATGAATGACGCAACGCCCCACTTGCCCGGCGAATCGGATTGAAGATCGCGCCTGCGCAGGAGCGTTAGTTGCTCGCGGGGATGACGACGGGCGCCACCGACGCTTCCGGCTTGGCCGGCGCGGTCGCGTCTTTCAAGACGAGTTGCCCATCCAGTTCACGCCGATAATCGGCCACCATCATCGGTGGGGTCTTCTTATCGACCAACCCCTTGTAGCTCACGATGCCGGTGGCGATCGATTGCGCGAGCTCCGCGCGCCAGCTGCTCTGGGCAATCAAACGACTTTCGCCACGCTCGGTGAGGAAACCGCCCTCGACCAGGATTGCGGGGATCTGGGTCAGGCGCAGGACGGCGAACCGGGCGCGCTTGATCCCGCGATCGAACTCGGAGAAATGCCCCACGACAGAGTGATAAACGCTCATCGAGAGCGCCAAGCTCGGCGCATCGACTGGGCTGCCGGCCTGCATGTTCATAAACCGTAGCGCGAGCGCGTCATCATCGGTGGATGGCGCGCCGCGCGGTGTAAGCGAGAAAATCTCAAAACCGTTCGCCGACGGATTGGAGTTGGTGGCGTTGAAATGGATGCTGACGAAGATGGCGTCCTTGCTCGCGTTGGCGATGCGCGCGCGGAGCTCGAGCGGCACGAAGACGTCACGGTCGCGCGTCATCTTCACAGTGAGACCTTTTGCCTCGAGGAGGGGCTTGATGTTGCGCGCGACGTCGAGCGCGAAATCCTTTTCGTAGCCGTAGGCGCTGATGGCGCCTTTGTCGTGGCCGCCGTGGCCGGCATCGAGGATGACGGTCTTGAACTGGCCGAGGTTCGGGATCATCTGGGGGCGCAACTGCGGTTCCAGCGTCTTGGAAAGGTCAACCCGGGAGAGGAGGTATTGCCCGCCTTTTTCCGTCACGGGAAAGCAGAGCCAGTTGCGCACGCCGTTGATCATGATGTCGCGGCTGCCGAGTTGGACTTCGAGGGAATTGCTGCCGTTATCGAGCCGGACCCGCTTCTCCACTGGGGCAACGCCAGTGGGGAGGCCGTAGAACTTGGCGATATTGTCGACCGTGAGATATTCGCGCCCGCCGATCTTGACGATTTGCCAATCGGAAGCGGCCAAAGCACTCGTGGCGAGGGCCAGAAGTGCGATCAGACTGGGAAGAATTTTCCTGCTGGCGAACATGAGCCGGTAGTATGGGATACACGTCCCCTAACGGCAACGAAAATCATGGTGCCCCGTAAAAACTAAAAAATCGGGGAAAGCCACCAGCAGCTTTTCACCGCAGGGTCGGCGTGGGCTAGCGCACGCCTTCTGCGTGCAGGTAGCGGTGTTTGAGAGCCTGGCCGATGCTTCGTCAGCCGCTGCGGCAACGCGACAAACTTTGCGAGGCAGCGGGCCGCGCGGGCGGCTCAGCTGCTGTCCAAAATCGGCCGGCAAGTTCGCGATGGTGGGACACCGTCGCCAGCACGCGAGACGCGTGCGCTACCCGGATCTGGCTGCCGCCCGAACATCCTCGGTTCCCCACTTGGCGGGCCGGTTCATGCATCCGGCCGGAGCCTAGGGACGGATCACCCTTACGAAACCTCATGTAGATCCGCACCTGCGGGTCTGAGGACGTTTAGATAAACAAACACAAAGGAACCAATGAAAAAATTAGCAACCGCACTCGCAGTCATGAGTGCACTTACGTTTAGCAGTTACGCCGGCAACAAGATGGGCGACGAGACGAACATCTATGACACTGCCGCAAGCAACAAAACCTTCAGCACGCTGACCGCCGCGCTCAAGGCCGGTGGAAAGCAGGAGATGCTCGAAGAGGACAAAGGCCCCTTCACTGTCTTCGCCCCGACCGATGCAGCATTCGCCAAGCTCCCAGCCGGGACTGTCGAAAACCTCCTGAAACCGGAAAACAAAGCGAAGCTCGGCAAGATCCTGGCTTATCACGTTGTCCCCGGCAAGGTGATGGCGGCTGACGTCAAGACGATGGAAGCAAAGACGGCGGAAGGTTCAGACCTCAACGTCAAGGTCGACGATGGCAAGGTGATGGTGAACGACGCAAACGTCATCAAGACCGACATCCCGGCGACCAACGGTGTGATCCACGTGATCGATACTGTGTTGATGCCGCCGGATCTGAAATAACTTTCTCTTCCGGGTTGATGAGCGGGCGCGCGGCTTCGGCCGCGCGCCTTTTCTTTTCCGGGGAGCACGGGCTGCCAGCCCGTCCCTTTGCGGGAGTCTCCCGCGAAGCGAGCACGGAGACATCGCGGAGTGACGTAGAACTTTCCCACGGCCGTTGCGCTGCGCGCAAATTACATCCGGCGAGACTCGCCGGATGCGACGGGCTAACAGCCCGTGGTCCCCAGAACCTGAAGTTTCGCCCACCCTCAGGCTTCGTGAGCCGATTCTTTTTTCCCAGGGCGGCGCAAGAGTGTGATCTGCTTGATCCGCGCGGAATCAGACGGGCTCCAGGTCGCAACGTCTGGGTCGTCCTTGAACGCCTCATGCACGATGCGCCGTTCGTAGGAGTTCATCGGCTCGAGCTGCAGCGGCCGGCCGGACAGCCGGACCCGCTCCGCCAGCTGCTTCACGTGGTGCACTATTTTGTCCTGCCGCATCGAGCGATACATCTCGCAATCGACGATCCATTTCGGGGCGTCGGCATCCTTCGCCTGGAGCACGCGGTTGAGGAGAAACTGAACCGCATCCAGCGTCTCGCCCTCGCGTCCGATCAGGCGGTCTGCCTCCTCGGTGTAGATCTGCAGGGTCGGGCTGCCGCTTTCGCTGCGGGTTTCCTCGATCTCGACCACGAAACCGAGATAGCCGAGCATCGTGTCGAGCAGCTCCTTCGCATTCGGTTTCGGTTCGGGGTCGGTGCTCATCAACGTGCTTTTCCTTTGCGTTTTGCAGGCTGATTGACCTTCTCCAGCTTCGGCAACGGCTGGTTCCGGTTCTGGTACAACTGCAAAATCGTAAAGAGGTTCTGAGTTGTATAGTATAAAGCGAGCGCCGCTGCAAAATTGTAACAAAAGACGACGAAGATCAGCGGCATGAACATCATCACCTTCTGCTGCGTCGCATCGCCGCTTTTCGGCGTCACCTTCATCATCCAGAAGCTCGTCCCGGCCATGATCAACGGCAGGATGTTAATCGGCCAGCCGATCCCAGGGATATGCGCGATCGTGTCCGGCTGGGAAAGATCGTGCACCCAGAGGAAGCTGGCGTTGCGCAGCTCCACTGCCTGGCGCAGCATGGTGAAGAGACCGAAAAAGATCGGGATCTGAATCATCATTGGGAGGCAGCCGCTGACCGGGTTGATTCCGTAATCCTTGTAGAGGCGCATCACCTCGGCGTTCATCTTTGTCGGGTCGTCCTTAAACTTCTCGCGCAACTCCTGCATCTTGGGCGAGAGCGCGGCCATCCGGCGCATCGACTTATTCGCCTTGGTCTGCAGCGGCCAGAGGATGAGCTTGATGATCGCCGTCAGTATCAAGATCGCGACCGCGTAGTTGCCGACGAACCGATGAATCAGATTCATCAGGTTGAGGAGCGTCTGGCTGACCAGTTTCCAGAGGCCGAAATCCATGATCTCGGCTTCGTCGTGGGTTAGTTGCGCGAGGCGATTGTAGAGCTTCGGCCCGACGTAGAGCTGGAACTGAATCGTCGCGGTCTGGCCCGGTTTTACCGTGAACCCCGGCATCCCCATCGCCCCTTCGATGCCGTACTCGAGCGTGCCGTCAGGCTTTTTATAAGACTCGAAGCGCTGCGCCCAGACTTCGGTCGCCTTGGTCCCGAGCGGGGTGATGAGGGTGGCGAAGAACTGATTGCTCACGCCGAGCCACTCCGCGTTGTTTATTTTCTCCTCGAAGAACTGCTGCGCGCCGCGCTTTTGCACCCCGATGATGGGATAATTCTGCTCTGCAAACCAGCTCACGTCGGTCGACTTGGTCTTGCCGTCGATGCACCAGGTCACCCGGGTGTAGTTCGGTAGATCGTTGTGATGAATCGGTGCTGCGGAGCCGAGCGCGACGAAGTAGCCGGGATTGCTGTAGGCCGCCGTGCCGTTGTTCTGAAAATCGACCTCGAGCTGCGCGACGTAGTTGTCCTTTCCGTTAGGCGGCGCGGGCAGGCTGAACTTTTTCCGTAGTTGCACGTTGCTCGGAAGGGCGCGCTCGAATTGCACGCTCCCCTTCCCCGGCACAACGGAAAATTCCTCCAGCACCGGCGTGGCCGGTTTCTCGACGAGGGCGCCGATCGGCAGACGCTGCAGCCTGCTCAGTTTCACCGGCGCGCCATTTTCACCCTTGTGCTTGGGGAGGATCGCCTCGGCAATGCCGCCGCCGCGATTCGTCAGGAGCAGCTCGAGATCGGCGTTGCGCAGGGTGGTCGTCTTCTCAACAAAAGCCGCCGGCGTCGCCGTGGGAGCCGGCGTGGCGGCGTCAGCTGGAGCGCCCGCCCCGGTAATGCGAGACTCTGTCGAGCCAGACGCAGCGCCCGGCCCTGGACTAGCCGAAGCGGAGACTGACGGACTCGGTGCCGCCACGACCTTGGCCGGGGGCACGGTCGGGTGTTTGACCATGTAGACCTGCCAGCCGATCAACCCGGCGATACAAAGGGCAATGGCAATCCAGGCTTGTCTGTCCATAAACTGATCCGGCGAAATTATTCACAGGCCAAAGCATGTGCCTGCTGATCGGAATGGGTCGGAACCGGATCCTCTCCCTGCCCGCCCCAGGGGTGGCAGCGCGCGAGGCGTTTCACCCCCAGCCAGCTCCCGCGCAACGCCCCATGGCGTTCCACAGCTTCGAGAAAATACTCCGAGCAAGTGGGATGAAAGCGACAGCCGGTGGCGGTTCCACCGAGCAGGGAAAGCAGCGGCGAAAGCGTCCATTGGTAGGCGCGAATGAGAAAACGAACGAGCAAAACCATCGTCAGGGGCGTAGGATAGGGGCGTGCCGCGCGAGGCGCAACCGCGCAGCGCACCCGGCCAGCACATCCTCCTGCTGTCGCGCTCTTCTCGTGTTCGTGCTCGATCCGATAGCGGACTCTAAAACGCGAACAGGAGTGGGATTAGACATTCACCCGGGCCCGGGCCGTTAACTTTCTCCACTCCTCCTCCAACTGCGCGGAGGTCGCCGCGGCCGCCGCCGGACGCGCGATCACGACCAGCCAAAGGCCGTCCGCGAGCTCGCGTTGATGGCGCCGCACGATCTCTCGCAGCCTCCGCCGCACGCGATTGCGCACGACGGCGCCCCCCACCCGGCGCGAGGTTACGAATCCGACCCGAAAGGCCGTTTCTTCTTCCAGGCGCAAGACCCCGAGCATGAGGAGTCCGCCGCGCACAGCCTTGCCTTCGAGCCGCACGCGAGCGAAATCACGACTCCGTTTCAGCCGTCGCGTGGACGGGAAACGCAAACGTGCCTCGCTAGTCGAGTCGCTCATCGGCCCGCAGCCTAGCACAGCGGGAAAGCGGTTTTGCCTCCGCGGTTACAGGATCGCTACAAAAAGCTCTCTCGAATTCACAGCGCCCGCGTGCCAGTTTTACGCCCCAATGCCGGTGCGCCGACTCCTTCTCCTGCTTCTCGCGTGCACAGGCACTGCCTTCGCGGCGCCGGACCATGGCAAAGCCGAGCATGTCGTAGTGTTGGTCTGGGATGGGATGCGGCCCGATTTCGTCAACGACGAGAACTGCCCCACCTTGGCCGCGCTCGCCCGCTCCGGAGTCGTCTTCAAAAGCAATTACGCCGCCTACCCCAGCTCGACCAACGTGAACGGCGCGGTCATTGCGACCGGCCTCGAACCGGGCCGCAATGGAATCATCGCAAACCTGGAATTCCGGCCGGGAATCGATCCGCAAAAGTCGTTCGACACCGCCGACTTTCCGGCCCTCGATGCCGCCGATGCTAAACTGAGCCCGAATTACCTCTCCGCCCCAACAATCGCTGAAATCGTCCAGCGAG
>JBDTOL010000093.1:0-13747 GCA_039933235.1 Spartobacteria bacterium
AATGGATGATGGATGCGCTGGCGAAGAAGGCCAAGATCATGGGCTTCGGTCATCGTGTTTACAAAGAGGGCGATTCGCGGGTGCCGATCATGCGCGAGATCGCGCGCGACCTCGGTGATCGGGTCGACAAAAAAGATTGGGTGCCGATCTGCGAAAACCTCGAGGCGACGATGGATCGCGAGAAGCATCTCTGCGCCAACGTCGATCTCTATGCCGCGCCGGTTTTCACGATGCTGGATTTCGCGCCGGAATTGAACACGCCGATTTTCGCCGCCTCGCGCGTCGCCGGTTGGTGCGCGCATGTGGTCGAGCAACAGGATAACAACCGGTTGATTCGGCCGCGCTCCCTCTACACCGGGCCCGCCGCCAGGCCCTACAAGGCCCCCGCCTCAAACGGTTCGGGCGCCTAACGTTCCATGGCGCGTCTTCTCCTCTCGGTGGCGCGAGATTCCGTCGAGCTGGGTTTGTGCGCCGCGGCATTTCCACCAGCTCGACGGAGTCTCGCACCACCGCAGGCCAGTAAGCCCACGACGACACCATGAAAGAAGGCCCATCGCTCCAGGAGAAATACGCACCCGACAACGCCTGCTGGGGCTGCGGACCGGCCAACGCGGAAGGCCTGCGCATTCGCAGTTTCCCCGACGGCGATGCGGTCGTGGCGGAATGGACACCGGAGCCAAAATACGAGGCGTTCCCGGGCGTTCTGAACGGTGGGATTATCGGCACACTCCTCGACTGTCACTGCAACTGGACGGCGGCCTATCACCTCATGACGCAGTCGGGCGAAGATCATCCTCCCTGTACGGTGACGGCGGATTACGCAATCAAGCTGCTCCGCCCCACGCCAACGAACGGCGCGATCGAACTTTCCGCCAAGGTGGTGGAATCCCGTTCCAACCGCGCCACGATCGAGGGAACGTTGAGCGCCGGTGGAAAAGTCTGCGCCACCTGCCGAGGCACCTTCGTTGCGGTGACCGAAGGCCACCCCGCCTTCCATCGCTGGTAGGGGCCTGGCGTGGAGGGACGACCGTTGTGTCGTCCGTGTCTCTGAAACGCGAACGGGACTGCGCCCGTCTCTCCAGCGGACCTGCTAGTCGTTAGGCTGCCAGAGCTGGGGCGAAGTCAGGAGGAATTCGGTGCCCGAATTCCGTCGATGCGGGATCAATCGGCGCGTGATTAGAGTGAGACATGGAAAATTTAACCTTCCGAATCGTCCCGCTCCCGACGGAAGTCGCGGAAGCGGCCCGGGCCAGGGCGCGGGAGGGAGCGCCGGATCATGAAATCCTCACCACCGAGCAGACTGGAACCTACCCTTGTCGCCACTGTCTGCGTTGGGCGGAACCAGGTGAGCGGGTCGTGCTTTTTTCCTACGCCTCCATCCCGCAGGGTCGGCCGTATTCGGAAACCGGCCCGATTTTCGTCCACGAGCATCCTTGCGCTCGCTACAATCAACCCGACGCATATCCCGCGGAATTTCGCAGGCATCGGGTTTTGCGAGCGTATAATGAGAGCAACCACATGATCGACGCAGTCGTCCTGAATGGGAGCGAACCGGAAACGGTGATCGAGGCGCTTTTTCAAAACCCGGCGACCGCCTTTCTCCAAGCCCGCAGCGCGACCCGCGGCTGCTACACTTTTGCCATCGCCCGCGCATGAAAACGCCCGAACTCCTTCCGCCTAACGACACCATGTATCGCGCCCTGGTGAATCGCGACTCCAGTTTCGAAGGCATCTTCTTCGTCGGCGTGCGCACCACCGGGATCTTCTGCCGTCCGACCTGCAGCGCGAAAAAGCCGGCCCGACAAAACGTCGAATTCTTTCCTTCGCCTAACGAGGCTTTGCTCGGCGGCTATCGTCCCTGCCTGCGCTGCCAGCCGATGGACCCGGAGCGTTCCGCGCCGGAATTGATCAAGCGCCTCCGCGCCGAGGTCGAGAAAGCGCCCGACGGTCGCCTGACCGACAAGGAGCTGAGCTCGCTCGCGATCGATCCCTCGACCGCGCGCCGGCAGTTCAAGCGCTTCTACGGGATGACCTTCCAGGCCTATCACCGGGCGCGCCGGATGGGACTGGCGCTGCGCGAAGTGCGGCGAGGGGAGAGTGTGGAAGAGGCGCGCAACGGCAGCGGGTTCGAGTCGGAGAGTGGTTTCCGGGAAGCGTTCACGAAAATCTTCGGCGACTCGCCTACCATTGCCAAACGGCGCGATTGTCTCCTGGCCGAACGCCTAACGACTCCGCTTGGCACCATGCTCGCCGTGGCGGATGACGAAGGCCTGCGCCTGCTCGAGTTCGGCGATCGCCGCGCCTTGGAGCGCGAATTGCCGACCCTGCGCGAACGACTTGGCAAAAGTGTCGTGCCCGGTGAACACGAACACCTCGCCGCGCTGCGCGCACAGCTGGCCAACTACTTCGCGGGGAAAAACTTCGAGTTCGACATCCCGCTCGCTCCCGTCGGCTCGGAATTTCAACTTCGCGCATGGGAAGTCCTGCGCTCCATTCCCGTCGGGGAAACCCGCTCCTATTCCTGGATGGCGGAACGTCTCGGTGATCCGGGGGCGCGTCGCGCGGTGGGTCGTGCCAATGGCATGAACATGATGTCGATCATCATCCCCTGTCATCGCGTCATTCGCGCGGACGGCAGCCTTTGTGGTTACGGCGGCGGCCTGTGGCGCAAGAAGTGGCTACTCGAGCACGAGCGCAAAGGGGTCCGCGCCCAGGAGGACTCGAACCTCCGACCGTCGGATTAGAAATCCGATGCTCTATCCGGCTGAGCTATGGGCGCCCGGCAGGCAAAGTAAACCTGCGCCGCCCCCCTGCAATGCCGCAGTCAGTGTAGTGGCGGGCGTGTCGCCCGCAGGGGAGCAACAGATGGCTTCAGAATGTGACAGGCCGGCCTCGAAATTAACCCGGTGCGGCCAACATTGCCGCCGCTGCTACATTACTCGCGGATACCGTTTTTTAGTTCCCAGACCTTCAATGCAGCCAGGAGGAGACTCTTGGTGCGTGAGAGGGTGCCGACGGCGGGCCGGACCACCTCTCCATCAACGACAGCAGCGCCTTTCGGACGGCGCCTTGGACTCTTGGCCCGGTTCTTGGACCGCGGACGGATCGCTGCTTCGCTCTTGGCGAGATGGCCGCTTGGATTTAACGGTGTCATAATTACCAGAGAATAAGAGCAGCTTCCCTGCCAGCCTCGCCGGCCGACCCTCCCGCGATCGAAAAGCGCTTGTGCGCCCGCCGTTCTTCGGCGATTTCATCCGGGCATGGCGGCGAATCGGAAACTGGGTTGTCTGAGTATCTTTTTGTTCGTGGCACTCTGCGCCAGCGTGCTGGTCAACTTCTTTTTCGCCGCCACCGCCTTCAAGCGCTTCGAGGGAACCGGAGCCGTAGTGGAAAACCGCCCCCGTTTCTCGGAAATGGTCCTGCAACAGGGCACGCGCGGGAGCGGGAATAAGATCGCGGTCATTAGTCTGCGCGGCATCATCAGCACGAGCGTGGGCGGCAATGTGGGCGAGTCGATGGTGGACGATCTGCGCTGGCAGCTGGAGCAGGCGCGCAACGATGACGATGTACGGGCCGTCGTGCTGGAGGTCGATTCCCCCGGCGGCGAGGTGACCGCCTCCGACATGATCTACAACGCCGTGGTGAAGACCCGGGCCAAGAAACCGGTCGTGGTTTACATGGAATCGCTCGCGGCCTCCGGCGGCTACTACGTCTCCTGTGGCGGGAAATACCTGATGGCGAACGAGACCAGCATCACCGGCAGCATTGGCGTGATCATCCAGACGCTGAATTACCAGCAGCTCTTCGATAAAATCGGGCTCGCCTCGGTCGTCTTCAAGAGCGGTAAATTCAAAGACATGCTCAACGGCGCCCGCCCCATCACCCCCGAGGAGCGCGATTACATCCAGAGCTTCGTCATGAAGACCTACGAGAAATTTCTCGGGATCGTGGCGAAGGAACGCAACCTTCCGGCGGATAGCCTGCGCAATACCGTGGCCGACGGACGCATTCTCTCGGGGAGCGACGCGCTGGCGAACCGGTTGATCGATGGGCTCGGCCAGATCGAGGATGCTTACGCCAAGGCGAAAGAACTGGGACGCGCGCCCGACGCGAAGATCGTGAAGTATCGTCCTCCCTTCAGCCTTGGGCGGGTCTTCCAAATGTTGACCAAGAGCGGCGACACGAAAATCGAGCTCTCGCTTCCCGGCCAGTTCGCGCCTCATTTGGAGAGCGGCCGCGCTTATTTCCTGCCAAGTTTCTACGCCCCCTAGCGGTCTGCCGACGCGATGTTCGACAGCCTGCTCAACACGCTGCTCGTCGTCGCGGGCCTCTATGTCTACCTCTCGATCTTCCGCCAGGTGGCGGTGCGGCAGAATGGCGCCGCGGAGCTGGGCGAGAAGCAGCTCGGTCTGCCGGAGGCGATCGCCGCGCTCCTCCTGGTCGGCTGGTTTGTTCTCAACGTAATCGCCGCAACCAAGGTGGAGCACGCGGTTTTCCAAACGCGCGATCTCCTCATCACGGGCGGATTTTCGCTCGCGGTCATCTCGATCCTGACCGCGCTGCTGCAACTGCGCGGGTTCAATGTCCTTTCGTTAGGCGGTTTTTCCCGGCTTGGCTTTGGCCGCATCGTGAGCACGGCAGCGGTCCTCCTTTTCGCGGCCTACCCGCTCCTCTTCGCGGCGGACGGGATCTCGCGCTGGCTCCTCGGGGAAGGGGCCGGGAAGCAGCAGATCGTGGAGATGTTTACCGGCTCGGAGACGCTCCAGCAGCGCGTCCTCATCATCATCCTCGCGATCACGGTCGCGCCTTTCGCGGAGGAATTTATCTTCCGCTTTTTCCTTTACGGCGTGCTCAAGCGCTATCTGGGCCGCGGGGCGGGGCTGGTCCTGAACGCGCTGCTTTTTGGCGCGGTCCATGTGCATCTGCCGAGCCTGGGGCCGCTTTTCGTGCTCGGCGCCTGTTTCACACTCGCCTATGAATGGAGCGGCTCGATCCTGGTCTCGATGACGATGCACGCGCTCTTCAATTTCCTTTCCCTCAGTGCACTCGCCTTTCCTAATCTGCTCCCGCAATGAAGCTGGGTGAGCTGGGCGAGGACCGGCTGATCGCGCAGTTGCTGGCGCGACTGCCGACGCGCGCGGATGTCATCGCGGGCCCGGGCGACGATTGCGCGGTTGTCGCAGGGCCGCGGAAGGGCGAGCTGCTCCTGCTCAAGACCGATTGCGTGGTCGAGCAGGTGCATTTTCAGCCTAACGAGAAGCCGTCGGCCATCGGATGGAAGGCGGTGGCGCGCACCCTGAGCGATTTTGCGGCGATGGCGGGCCGGCCGCGCTTCGCGTTGGTCACGCTGATCGCGCCGGCGGGTCGCGACGCGCGTTGGATCAAGGAAATCTATCGCGGGCTGGAGCGGGCCGCCCGGCGCTTCGAGGTGGCGATCGTTGGCGGGGAAACCAGCCGCACGGAGGGACCGGTGGTGCTCTCGATCAGCGCGATCGGGACGGTCGAGAAAGATCGCTGGGTTTCCCGGAGCGGCGGGAAAGCCGGCGACGCCCTCTACGTCACGGGCCGGCTCGGCGGCTCGCTGCGACGGAAGCATCTGAACTTCATCCCGCGGATCGAGGAAGCCCGCTGGCTCAGCGCGAATTTTCGGATTCACGCGATGATGGATCTGAGCGACGGGCTGGGGGCGGATCTGCCGCGCCTGGCGCAGGCGAGCGGGGTCGGATTCGAGGTCGATGAAAATGCGATCCTTCGAAATCGAGGCTGTTCGATCCAGCAGGCGATCAACGACGGCGAGGATTATGAACTGCTCTTCGCTCTCGCGCCTAACGACAGCCCCGTATTAGAAACAAAGTGGCGCAAAAAATTCACGCGCCTCCCGCTCACCCGGATCGGCTCCCTCATTCCGCGTTCCGCATTCCGCATCCCGCATTCTTTCCGTGGCTACGTTCATTACCAATAGCGTGACGGAAACGATCGCGGCCGCGCGGGAGTGGGCCCGGATCCTCGAGCCTAACGACGTGATCGCCCTGGTCGGCGATCTCGGCGCGGGCAAGACGCACTTCGTCAAGGGCCTGCTGCAGGGCCTGGAAAGCCGCGACGAAGCGACCAGCCCGACCTTCACCCTGGTGCATGAATACAGAGAGGGCCGGTTGCCGGTTTTTCATTTCGATTTCTACCGGTTGAAAGAACGCTCCGAGCTCGACCAGATCGGGTTCGACGAATACCTCGAGGAGGGTGGGGTGACTGTGATCGAGTGGGCGGATCGTTTCCCTGAAGTGCTGCCCACCCGGACGAGGTGGCTGCGTCTCACGGCCGGCGAGGAATCGCAACGAACAATCACGGAGGAGGAAAAGTGAAGGTGCTCGCGCTCGAGCTCTCGTCCGCAGTCGGCAGCGTGGCTTTTGTCGCCGCGGACGGCACCCGCGATTTGCGGACGTTTCCGGCTGACCGGAAGGACTCCGGTTTTTTCTACGAAAACCTGAGCGCGATCTACCAGAGCGACTTCCGGCCCGATCTGATTGTGGTTGGGCTCGGCCCCGGCTCCTATGCGGGCGTCCGTATCGCGATCGCGACCGCGCTCGGACTTTCCGCGGCCGCCGGGGCGCGCTTGCGCGGCCTGCCGTCGATCTGTGCGTTTGACCGGGAGGAATACATTTTCATTGGAGATGCGCGGCGCAACTCGTTCGTCTTTGCCCGAGTGGCGGAAGGCCGCTGCCTGGAAGGCCCGGAGCTGGCGAGCGAGGCGGAGATTCAGGCGAGGCTGCAGCAAAGGAACGACCTGCCCGTGCTCGCGACTGAACCGCTGGCGCAATTCGAGGAGGTAATGGTGGAGCACCCTTCCGCCCTGCGCTTAGTGGAACTCGCGCCGAAGACGGTGGACGGTCCCGAGGAAGCGCTCGAACCAATCTACCTGCGCGCGCCCTACATCACCACACCACGATCATGAACTCGTCAGGCACAGGCCGCTGCTGGGCGGAAGTGGATCGCAACGCGCTGCGCCACAATGCGCGCGTGGCGCGGGAACGGATCGGCCCGGAGCCGGCCCTGCTCGCGGTCGTGAAAGCGAATGCCTACGGGCACGGCATGGTGGAAGTCGCCGAAGCTCTGCGCGAAGAGACGGAACTCTTCGGGGTGGCGAATCTGCACGAAGCGCTGGAGCTGCGGGCCAGCGGTATCGCGCGTCCGATTCTTATCCTGGGTCCGGCGCTGCCGGAGGAGCGGCCGACGATTAGCGAGCACGCCTTTATCGCCTCCGTCTCCAGCTTTGAGGAGGCCTGTGCGTTTGCCGGCAATCCTTCCGGGGTCAACTTCGCGATCGACACTGGGATGGGGCGAATGGGCTGCTGGCAGGGCGATGCGATCGCCGAGCTGGAACGGATCTCCCAGGTCCAGGGTCTCACCCTGCACAGTGTCTCGACGCATCTGCCGGTGGCGGATGAGGACCCGGCCTTCACGGAAAAGGAACTGGCGCAGTTCGAAGAGCTCGTTAGGCAAATGCGCCAGCGGGTGCCTGGAAGTTATCGAGTCCACGTCCTGCTGAGCGCCGGCATCCTCGGTTTCACCGGGCATCGCTTCGATATCGTGCGCGCCGGCCTGATGCTTTACGGAAGCTCGCCTCTGTCTGACGAACAGAAACACCTGCACCCGGTCCTGGCCCTGAAGTCGCGCGTCGCGCTCCTGCGTGAACTGCCGGCCGGGCGCAGTGTCAGCTACGGTCGCACCTTTACGACTTCCCGCCCGACGCGGGTCGCCACGATCAGCGCCGGCTACGCGGATGGCTATCCGCGGTCGATCTCGAATCGCAGCGCCGCCGTTCTGATCGGCGGCCGGCGTTGCCCGGTGCTGGGGCGGATCACGATGGATCTCCTGATGACCGACGTGACCGACCTGCCGCAGGTCGCGCTGGGCGACGAGGTAGTTTTGATCGGAGAACAAGGCGGTGAGGAAATCCTCGCGGCGGAAGTCGCGGAGCGGGCGGGGACGATTGCGTGGGAGGTTTTTACCGGCATTGGCAGCCGGGTGCGGCGGATGTATCTGTGAGGCACGGATGTTCCAGATCATCTTCAACGAACTAAGCGCCGCCGAGATGGCGGCTCTGCCCAAGACCCTGCAGCTCGAATTGCTGGCGGAATTCCAGATTCTGCCGGAAGACCTCGATCATCTCGATGCGCGCCGCTTCGGCGTGATCGAGCGGGAGGGGAAGAAGTTGCATCGTTACCGGGCGAAGGATTACCGGATCTACTTCGAGCGCAGCCCGGAAGGCGTGACGGTGCATCGCGTGCTGCACAAGAATACGCTGCGAGATTTCCTTTTCCGCAGCAAACTCCCGATGGCGGAGGACGATCAGCTGGGCAAAACCCGCGAGTTCTGGAAGTTGATAGAGCAGGGCGAACGCACCCGAAAATAACAGTTTCGTTAGGGATCCGTTAGGCAAAACCTGCGATAATGTTTGACTCTGCGGTCTTCGCGCCCGACTGCAGTAGGCAACTAATCGAAGCAAATTGCTTCGAGGGGCTCGCAGGATAGGCAAGGCGGTGCCTGACGGACCTTTAAACCGTAACTAACGAAAGGAACCTATGCAGTCATTCATCCGTATCTTTATCCTCACCCTCTTCAGTCTCGCGCCGTTAGCGGCGCTGCAAGCCCAAGGCACGACTCCCGCGGCCCCCCCCGCCAAGGCCGCCGCGGCGCCCGGCGCGGACGCCACCGACGTTTATCATGTCTTCATTGCGAAGGCCGCCCTCGGAAAAGCCAAGGAGGCAGCGGACTTTCTCAAGGAGCCAGATCCCAATACACCCGACGCCAAGGGGATTCTGCTTCGCCACCAGGACGGCGACGAGTGGGATTACATTGCGATCGAGTACATCGGTCCCAAGGCGACGGTTGATTTAAAGGCCGTTCAGATGCCACCGGCCAAACGGGCCCTCCTCGAATGGCACACCGACACGTTCGTTAGCGGACCTTCCTGGGCGCAGTTTGCCAAGGCCATGGGCCTCGATGGCGATGCCAAGGCCACGGCCGGCTCGGTCTATGTCGTAGCTGATTATCGGGCCGCACCCGGGCACCGCGATGAGCTCAAGAAAATGCTGACCGACAATCCAGCAGGCGCAACTGATACTTCCTCCGGGAACGTCCTGTTCTCACATGTCGAGGGCGCGGCGTGGAATTTCCTCGGCGTCGTGCGCTACGATTCGTGGGAGAAGTTCGCGGAGAACGAAAAGGCAAGTGTGGCACAGACGAACAAAGGCGAGGGCGGCTGGTTCGATTTGCGCAATCACGTTGCCTCGCACCACGACACGTTGGCCGATCGCATCATGCCGTAATTCTGGTGTCAGACTAGATCATCCGCGGCCGGACCGGGACGAACGGTTCGGCCGCTTGGTCACTAATGTCCGCACAACCTTCCGCGGCGGCGGAGACGATTCTTCAGAGATGAAAGATACCAGCGTCACTAAGGTTACCTCCGAGTTTTCGCCGCACGGACCGCAGGGGGAAAAGTTTCTGGCTTCAGGCGTTCATCTCGCCATGCGGCTTTGGGAAAACGAAAAGCCTAACGACAAGAAGCCGATCTCGAAGCACCCGTATGAGACGGTTGGCTACGTCCTCAAAGGGAAGGCCGAGCTGCATCTGGAAGGCCAGACCCTGATCCTGAACGCGGGCGATTCTTGGTCCGTGCCGAAAAACGCGAGCCACACTTACAAGATACTCGAGACCTTCAGCGCGATCGAGGCCACGAGCCCGCCGGCCCACGCGCACGACGGGAAATAGGCCGGGCTAGATCCGGTTGGGCGATCGTAGATGCGCGACCGCCGAGGGGCGTCTGAGCCGGGCGAATATCGCGGGGGCCCCCGGGCCTCATCCGGGGCGACAACTAGACGCTACCCTTTACTTCATTAACAGCACCGACCGGCTGCGCTTGATTTCGCGCGTGATCTTGCGATGCATGTGCGCCGGCATTCCGGTCACGCGGCGGGGCAGAATCTTGCCGCTCTCGGTCACGAATTTCCGGAGCAGATCCGGGTTCTTGTAATCGATCGCCTCGGTCGCAATGTCGATGCGACGGCGGGGCATGGTGCGGTTGGCGCGGCGGAAAGCGGAACGGCGTTTGGCGGTTTTCGGTTGCATTTTACTTAGTCTCCCGATGCAGCGTGTGCCGCTTCATGAAGGGATTGTATTTTTTCTTTTCCAGCCGATTCGGCGTGCGCGGGCTCTTCTTATTGCGCGTCGTCATGTAACGCGAGACCGGCGCGCCCGCGGCTTTCGCTTCGGTGCATTCGAGAGTGATGATTTCCTGAGCCATGTTCGTTATTCTTTCGTGTCGGCAGTTGCCTCTTCTTCGTCGCCGTCCCGCGCTTCCTCATCGGTCAGGCCGAAGAGCGACGTGACGGATTGGCGAACGCGGGAAGCCTTGCTCTGCTTCTCGAGCTGGGATTGGCACTCCACCGTGTAACGGGCGAACGGAATCGCTTCGAGGCGGGCATGCAGGATCGGTTTACCGGACATCTCGCACTTTCCATAGGTGCCGAGCTCGATCCGCTTGAGCGCCTCGTCGATCTCGTAGAGAGCGTCCTGTTCCTGGGACAAAAGGCTGAGCGCAAAGTCGCGATCGTAGGCATCGCTTCCGGCATCGGCCTGGTGCATCCCGAAGGCAGACGCCTCGCTTCCCTCGGCGCGCGCGCGCAAAGTGTCCTGCGCAACCCCGGCCATCGAGTCAACCATCGCATCGCGCAGCTGCAGGAGCTTCTCCTTCTGCCCCTTGGTGAAGGGATCCAACCGGCGTTCCTTCCCCTTGTTCTGGTTGCCGATAATGGTGAAGGTTTGATTATTATTGGCAGCCACCTTGGCCCGGCCATTCGCCGACCGCACCGCTGAGGCCGACGGCTTGCTCGACTTCGTCGGTCGCGAAGAATTCGCCTTCTTGGCGGGCTTGCGATCAGGAGCTGCCTTGGCCTTGGGTGCAGCCGCCGATTTTTTCGCGGCAGGGGACTTCTTCGAAGTCGCTTTGGCCGCGGGCTTCTTTGGAGTTGGTTTCTTGGTTGAACGAGCCATAAAAATGAAAGCCGGTACGGTTCTCCGGACGGCCCGGAGTAAGGGGAGGCTTAATTAAGGGCAATTAGTTTTCCGCGCAAGCGGTTTCGGGGCGAATTCCGCCTTGGGAATTCGCCCTCTTTTCCAGCGCAAAACCGCTAGGAGCTCGCACTCGAGTAATGGCTTAGGGCCCAGCGCCAGAACGCGCGGCTTATCAGGGCCGCGATTGTTCCGGCGACGATGAGATGAAGCATGAGCCAGCCCGGCTCGCCCAACGACTTGATCAGCAGCCGCGCCGGGATATTCGCGACGATGATCACCGGGATGATCCAGCCGAAAACCCAACGGAAAACCTGCGGAAAAATGACGTCGGGGTAGCGGGCGATGTTGAGGAAATTGAAATAGCCGTAAACCAGCCCCTGTGCGCGCACGATCCAGAAGCTGACCGCGGCGAGCGCGAGCATGATGGAATAGTGAATGGCCACGCCGAAGCCGAGCGCGATGACATAGAGCACCACCGCGAGCGGTCCCGGCACGACGTGCAACTGCCGCAGCGAGATGATTACGACCGCCGCGCCGATTAGCGCGTTGATCACGCTGTCGAGCCCGAACTGCCTGGTCGAGACGGCGAACTGGCTGTCGATCGGCAACACGAGAAACGAATCGAGTTTCCCCGTTCGCACCAGCTCGGGCACGTTCGCGACATTGACGAAGAAAAACGCCTGGAAAAGTTGCGCCACGATCTGGTGGGTGCCGACGAGCAGCACCACTTCCCACTTCGTCCAATCGCCGATTCGGTCCACCTGCCCGAAGATGATGCTAAAGAAGAGGATCTGCCCGCAGAACCAGAGCACCTCCACGATCATCCAGAGGATGAAGTTGGCCTTGAAGTTCATCTCGCGGATGAGCGAGTTGCGCAGCATGATCGAGTAAATTTCGAGGTAGCGGCGCATCGGGAGTTTCCATCCTGCGAGGAGGGAGGGAAGTCAACCGGCGTGACCGTGCGGTGAACTGGCAGTTGTCGGCGCGCATTTTCGTCGTAACGAAAACGCGATCCCAGCTGTCTCAAGCCATAGGCGCAAGCGCACTGGTTCGCGGCTCTTTCATGAAACGAACATTTCTCATCGCGGCTGCGGCGCTCGTGGTTCTTCTCGCGTTTTTCGGCCTGCGGGTCTGCGGCGGCGGTGGCGCACAAGGATATCTGACCACCACGGTGACGCGGGGCGATCTCACCGAGGCGGTCACCGCCACCGGCACGCTCAACCCGGTGATCAACGTGCAGGTTGGCAGCCAGATTTCGGGGAACATCGAAAAACTGTTGGTGGATTTCAATTCGCCGGTAAAAGCCGGCCAGGTTGTCGCCCAAATCGATCCTGCAGTTTTTCAGGCCGTGGTGATGCAGGCGCAGGGCGATTTGGATAATTCCAAGGCGGCTTTGCAACTCGCGCGGCTCAGTCAGAAGCGGATGCAGGATCTGGTCGTGAAACAGAATTCCTCACAATCCGAGCTCGACCAGGCGAACGCGTCGCTCCACCAGGCGGAGGCGAACGTGCGGATAAAGGAAGGCGCACTGCAGAAGGCAAAAGTCGATCTCGATCATTGCACGATCACTTCGCCGATCGACGGCATCGTCATCTCGCGCAGCGTTGATGTCGGCCAGACTGTGGCCGCGAGCCTGAGTGCGCCGGTTATTTTCACAATCGCGAACGACCTCGCGAAAATGCAGATCGACACCGCCGTCGCCGAGGCCGACATCGGCACGGTCGAGGTCGGCCAGAAGGTCGATTTCACCGTCGACGCTTTTCCGCGGCGAACCTTCCACGGCGAAGTCGTGCAGGTCCGCAACGCGCCGACGACGGTGCAGAACGTGGTTACATACGACACCGTGATCGGCGTCAATAATGCCGACCTGAAACTCAAGCCCGGCATGACCGCAAACGTCTCGATCATCGGCGCGCAGCGGGACAATGTTTTGAAAGTGAGCAACGCTGCTTTACGTTTTCGTCCGCCGGACGCGACGCCGCCACCAGCCGCCGCGCGCAGTCGCGGCAAGGCGGTCGAGCATCAGGCCGAGCGCACGATTTACCTGCTGCGCAGCTCGAGTCCGACGCCGGTCCAGATCAAAACGGGAATCAGCGACGGCGTCGCCACCGAAGTGCTGGCTGGCCTGAAGGAAGGTGACCGCGTGATCACGGCCATATCCGGCAAGGCCGCCGAATCGACCCAGCAATCGAACAATCCTCTCACCGGCGGCGGTCGGCGCCGGTTTTAGCTTGATCCGATGGCCGAAAACGGAGCGGTCGTTAGGCTGGAAGACGTGCACAAGACCTACCGGACGGGCCAGGTCGAGGTGCACGCAGTCCGAGGAGTCTCGCTCGAGATCGCGCGCGGCGAGTTTGTCGCTTTCATGGGCTCGAGCGGCTCGGGGAAATCGACCCTCATGAATCTGCTCGGTTGTCTCGATCGCCCGACGCAGGGACGTTATCTGCTCGACGGCTTCGACGTCTCGCAGCTGGAGCGCGATCAGCTGGCCGACATTCGCAATCGTAAACTCGGCTTCGTTTTCCAGAGCTTTAACCTTCTCGCGCGCACTTCCGCCCTGGAAAATGTCGAGCTGCCGCTGCTCTATGGCGAACATCGGCTAACCAATGCGCAGTTGCGTGAGAAAGCCGAAGCGGTGCTCGCCGCGGTCGGCCTGGCCGGGCGCGAAGATCAT
>JBDTOL010000094.1:0-8474 GCA_039933235.1 Spartobacteria bacterium
CCGATGAGGAGATCGGCCGGGGCGTGGACAAACTCGATCTGCGAATGCTCGGAGCGGATGTTGCTTACACGCTGGACGGCGGTGCGCCGGGGGAAATCTGCTGGGAAACTTTTTCCGGCGATGCGGCCGAGGTCATAATCGATGGCGTCACCACTCATACCATGGAAGCGCGGGCCAAAGGGATGGTGAACGCGGCCTATCTCGCGGGCAAGCTCCTGGCAACTCTGCCGCGCGAACGCTGCTCCCCGGAGACAACCGAAGGGAGAGACGGATTCATTCACCCCACAAGTGTCGAGGGCCGGACGGAGCGGGCCCTCGTGAAATTCATCCTGCGCGATTTCGAGCTGAAGGGGCTGGCGGCGAAGCGCGACATTCTGCGGGGCCTTTGTCGAGGATTGCAAGCCACCGAGCCGCGGGCGCGCGTTCGCTGCAAGATCCGCAAACAATATCGCAACATGGCTTACTGGCTGCGCAAGGACATGCGCCCGGTTGAGCTGGCCCGCGAGGCGTTCACGGCGGCAGGACTCAAACCCTACGACCACATCGTCCGTGGCGGCACCGATGGCTCGCGCCTAACGGAGCTGGGCCTGCCAACTCCGAACCTGTTCTGCGGCGAGCACAACGCGCACGGGCCGCTCGAATGGGTTGCGGTGCAGGACATGGAGTCAGCCGTAACCGCCTGCGCCCACCTGGCTGAGTTGTGGGAAAGAAAAGGCTGAGTCGAATCTCTCCCTCACGGCAGAGGATTCGCGATCAGCGGAAGGCTTTGGAATCGGGAAACGCCAGCACGAAAGCAAATGGATCTGCGTGGCTTCTCGGCGTCCTACGTCGGCGAGATACCGGTCGCCTCAACTTCGCTCTCCAGCGTGTCACCCAGTTGTCGTTGACGGCGAGAGTTGCGCGGTTGAAATCGTGTGGCTCGAGTATGGGATCAGCAAACGCATTACTGACCGGCAGCGACGACCCGATAGCGCGGACGAGAACATGCTGATCTTCGCTGCCAAGGACAATGAAGCCGCCCGTCATGACGTTGTCACCTGCTTGCGCGAAACCGCGTATGGAGATGTTCGCCGGCCTGCCGGGTCCCACATCACGCGCTCGGGAAAGATCGCATTATCGATTGCCGACGGGGTGGCGCAGTGACATTTTGGTTCCTCCAAAATGAACATTCGGAGACTCCTTCGTTTTTTTGCCTTTCTTGCCGTCGTCAGCGGGAGTTGCTTTCTTTTGATCGCTTCACTTTCGGGCGCCCCCGAACCGGGCGATCTACGCGCTGCCGGGAAAATTGATTTCCCGATCTCGTGCAGCCCGCAGGTTCAGCCGGAATTTGCCCGCGGCGTAGCGCTCTTGCACTCCTTTTTTTACGAGGAGGCCAGACGAATTTTCACCGCCGTTGCGGAGCAGAATCCCAAATGCGCCATGGCGCAATGGGGCATCGCCATGACCTGGTGGCATCCTATCTGGACGCCGCCTCGGCCGAATGAAATGGCAGCTGGCAAGGCGGCAATCGAGAAGGCGTTGGCTCTGCCGGCCGGCTCGGAACGCGAGCGGGGATTCATCACCGCGCTGAATACCTACTACTCCGCTGCGGATGGAACCGCGACGGCCTCAGTCGGCCAATCCTGTCATGGTCCCGTCGGACCGCGCGATCGCGTGGCGGCTTATGAGAAAGCGATGCGCGAGCTGGCCGGGAAATATCCGGACGACGTGGAAGCACAAACCTTCTACGCCCTGGCCCGGCTTGCTCTTGGTTACTCTACGCCTAACGACACCAGCCTCTCGCACCAGCTGGCGGCGGCCGCGATTCTCGAGAAACTCTGGCAGAAAAATCCGGATCATCCCGGCATCGTTCATTATCTCATCCACAGTTACGACTATCCTGCGCTCGCTCAACGGGGTCTGCCCGCCGCGCAGGCCTACGGGGCGATCGCTCCCTGGGTCCCGCACGCCCTGCACATGCCGTCACACATCTTCACCCGCCTCGGCATGTGGGATGAATCCATCGCAGCCAATCTCACCTCGGCCGACGCCTCGCGCGCCTATGCTGCGACCCGCCACCCCGGCGCGACGGAAGCGGAGGAACTTCATGCCCTCGATTACATGGCCTATTCCTACCTTCAGGAAGGTCAGGATGCGAAAGCAAAGGAGATCGTGGATTTCACCGCTACCGTGCGGAAGACGAACCCGGAACTGGAATTCAGTGGCGCCTATGCGCTCGCTGCCATCCCGGCGCGGTTCGCGCTCGAACGCAATGCCTGGTCGGAGGCGGCGACGCTTCGCATCCCCGCGGTGCCGCACTGGTCATCGTTTCCCTTCATGGAAGCTCTCATCGAATACGCACACGCGCTCGGCCAGGCGCGCACCGGTCACCTCGACAAAGCGCGCACGGCCATCGCTCGAATGCGCGATCTGCGCGAGGCGACGAGCGATCCGAAGTTTGATTACTTCAAGAAGCATCTCGATCTGCAAATGCAGGCCGCCTCCGCCTGGATCGCTTTTGCCGAAGGCGAAAAGGAGAAGGCCGTCCAAGCGCTGCGGAGCGCGGCGGAGGCCGAAGATTTGTTAGGCAAGCACCCGGTCTCGCCCGGCGCGCTCGTTCCGGCGCGCGAACAATTGGGCAGCCTGCTCCTCGAGCTGGGCCGCCCTGCGGAAGCGCAGCAGGAATTTGCAGCGGCCCTGAAAATCTATCCCTCGCGCTATCGCAGCCTTTACGGCGCGGCGCGCGCTGCGGAGGAGAGCGGCGCACAGGAAGCCGCGCGCCGTTACTACGTCAAGCTGGCCGCACAAACCGCGAAGGCGGATGGCTCGCGTACCGAACTGGCCAGCGTCCGTGCGATGGGCGCTGCGCCAGATCGGCCGTAGCTATGCATCCAGCAGAACGCTTGCTGAGGCTGCGCCGAGGCCGCTCTTCCGACGATGAAAACGCGTCATCCCCGGCTCGTGGAGCAGGTGTCCTAAGAGAACGCACGCGAGTGAATTCTGGTTTTCTGGTGGCAACCGCCGCGAGCGCGTGCTGGCTCACGGACTCGCAGTTGTAAAAGCCCGCGTCGCGGTCCGCAACGCAAACGTAAATTCCTCCTCATAAGTCAAAGTGAGTGCGAGCGCACGCCCGCGCCGCGCGATACTCTCAGCCAGACGCGGTCGCTCACGGTAATAGCTCACGATGTCGACCAGATCGCTTAGATCGGATCTAACTGGCACGAAATTCACCTCGGACACGAGCTGGTCGTAATACCATTGCCTACATTCTTCAGGCGATTGCACCTTTAGCACAAGCCCGCCCGAGAGCAGCTTCCGGAACAATCCGGTGAAAGATGAAGCATGCCCATCGATGTCGATGTGAAAGCGAAAATTGCTCAGCTCCTTCCATCGCACCTTCTCCTTCACCAGCTTTCGATCTCGCAACTTATCCGCGTCCGCCTCCGAGATATGGAAGAGAGCGGCCAGCCCGATATCGCCCCACTCTTCGCCCATCGTCTGACCTAGCAGGCAAAGGCGCGCACGTGGCATTTCCAAGATTGGATGATGCTTCTGCCCGACCGAGCTGCCCCGCCAGAAGACCCGTGCCGATCGCTCCTCCCACTTCTTCTGATTGCGGGCAAAATATTGCCGCGCTTCGCGGTAACCGCGCGATTGCAGGAAGGCAAAATCAGGCAGCAAGATGTGCTCCTGAGCGTTTCCACAAAAGGCCAGACCAGGTTCGGCCGCGAGGTCGTTGAAGTTGATCACCGTCGCGCCCTCGTCCGTGCCTTGACGTGCCACGGAGAGAAACAAGTCAAAGAGTGAGAGCCAGCGTTCCACTACCACTTCGAGCAACTGCCCGGCTTGCAGGATAGGAAAGATGAAATGAGAACCGCGCTCCTTCGTCAGCGACCAGACGCAACTCATCGGATGTCGCACAGGCGCCGTCTCGAAGGCCACGGTCACGCTCGCGCCTGCGGGCAGATACTTCGCCAGCGCTCGCGAAATTCCCGCTCCGTCCAGCGCGCAAAAATATTCGCAGATGGATTGTCGAAAGGCGGTCGCCAGCAGCGGATTCGGCTGCAGTCTCCGCGGCCGTCGGCGGTGTCTGCGAAGAAGTCGAGTTAGCACACGTTAGCCATTTCTTACCGGCGACTCATTCCTAAGTTTAACTTGACGGCAGATCGAGCAAAATCAGCGAGAATCATTAGGATCACATTCGACATCGGTTTGATCCGGCAACATTAAAAGCCTGCAGGACGCGCCGAAAAAGGAAAAGCATTCCACGCCGCCTCGCTTTGCAAAAGATTCTTGCCGTCACGCCACGCCCGCAGCCGGAGGGGAACCGATTGCGCCAGCCAGACGCTGATGTCACGTGTGGCGATCTCGTGTCCCAAAAGCTATCTCAAAGAGCCATGCCCCGCGTGACTCACGCATAGCCTCAAATCGGCATCCGGAATTTGCTGCCCTGGTGGCGGTCCTCGTGGGGACGGCGGCCCAACGACTTCAAGATTCGGTGCTTCACTTTAAACCGTCTCGCGCGGGGAGTTGGAGCGCGCTCTCGCCCCATACGTGAGTCACCTATAGTGCCGATTAGCATCGTTGGCTGCATCCACCGTCTTTGCGCTTGCGCCTTCCAATCCGATTCCGCAGAAGAAATGCCTTCACCATGAAATCGCTTACCATCTCCAATTCGAGGTGCCGGAGCGGCGTGGCCGAGAGCCTCTGTTTGGTCAACGCCAAGCACATCGCCGGGAAAAATGTCAGGATCCTCAGAAAAAGCGGCTGCTTCCAAAACTTTCGGCGTTGCAAAGCCCCGCCGTTGTCGCGCATCCGTTACGGCAGTATTTGATTCCTTCGCCGCCCTGCTCAGTCACCGCTACTTCGCGGGCTCCCGCCCATGTCGCGGCTTCCCAGTTCGCTCCATTCAGCTTTCAGCGTCTCAGCTTTTCCAAACAATGCCACTTCTGGAACCGTTTCATCGCCAAGCTCGGTTAGCGCGACGAACGCAGCCACGTCCTCCCCGAGCGAATCCGGGAAAGCGGCCTCACCGGCAAACCCATCGAGACCCTCATCGACCACATCGAATTTGACGAAAGGCGCGATCCCGTCGCCGCCCCGACGTTGGAAAAACATCTAAGAGTCGTTAGGCACGCGGCTAGTGGTCCGCGGGCTCGAATCAGTGTCGATACGAGCGCGAATTGCTCGTTGACTGTTTGCGCGTTTAAAACGGACAGGCGTGATCCGTTACCTCATCAGTTGCCGGGGTCGGTCTCCTTCGTCTGTGACGCTGGCCGGGCGAACCTCGGCGGCATCATCGTCCGTTTCGCGAACTCTCGCCGTTTTCACGGTGGCGGAAAGCCGGATGAGCTGACCGACTTTTCGAATTTTCTCCTTGAACGGCTGTTGGGCGAGCGCTCGGCGCATGTCGGTCTTCATGGCTTAGGCAGGGTTAAACTATGCCGGCACAGGATTTCGTCCAAGAGCGTTCTGTCGATCTCCGCTTGCTCCAGGAGTTGCTCGATCCGCGCCAGGTCTTTGTGCCGGCCGACACTGGCAGCGATGGCGATGATGTGCTCGGGACGAAATAGCTTCGCAGGGACTCCTTCGTATTCGATCGTGCGCGCTTCGCGAACGGCTTCTTCGGTGAGCCCGGAAGCGGCGAGAAACTGAACGGGGAACCCGTGGACGAGCAGATGCTCGCGCTCGACCTGCCATCCGCGCTCCTGCAAGTGCGCGTAAATGGCGGGAAGGCCGGCAGTCAATCCTTTCTCGGCCGCGACAAAGACTATGTCGGCGTCGTAGGTAAAGAAAGGCTCGACGTAATAGATCGCTGCCAGCGCACCTCCCAGGGCATAATCCTCAATCAGACCAGCGGTGACGAGATCGTTCGCCGCGCGCAAGACGTCCGCCAATGGAATCGCGGAGGGTTCCTCGCTCATGCGAGGCTATCCTAGCGTAAATGATCCCGGTGGCGAGGCGCGATCGGCACGCATCTGAATGCTCACGGTCCGGCAAAAGCGAAAAACCGCTTATACGTGACTCACGTATAGCGCCGACTTACGGTCATGGAATGGAGTCGGAGCGCGCGATGGCGGCGATTGGGGTGTACCGTGACAGCATGAAATCGCTCACCGAACATCTCTGGTTCGAAGTGCCGGGCCGGCGCGGGTTCATCAATATCACGCCAACCGTCTCGGAACTAGTGAGCTGGAGCGGCGTGGCCGAGGGCATCTGCGCCTGGTCAACGCCATGCACCTAACCCCTTTGGATTCATACCGATGTTCCCTGTTCGAAAATGACTGCGCCTCGCGCTCGTTAGACCGTAACGACGATCTTGCCGATCTGCTGGTTGCTCTCGAGGTAACGGTGCGCCGCCACGATCTGGTCCAAGCCGTTAAATGTCTTCGAGATGATCGGCTTCAATTTGCCGGAGCTTAGCCCTTCAAGGATGAACTTTTTGCAGGCTGCGAGCCGCTGCGGGTGGCTAGTAATTTCGAAAAGCAGGTAACCGCGCACGGAGAGCGACTTTGCCAGCACATCCATAAGCGGCAAAGGGGTCGGCTCGCTGCTCAGCGCGCCATATTGAAAGAGAATACCGTGATCCGCAGCCGCCGCGGCCAGCTTGGCAAAGGTCGGGCCGGCGACGGGATCAAAGACGACCCGCGCGCCGTTCCCCTGCGTGATCTTTTTCACTTCCGCGACGAGGTCCTGCTCCTCCGTCGCAATGACATGCGCCGCGCCAGCGTCTTTCAGCGCCCGCACCTTCTCGCCTGTGCGGGTGAGCGCGATCGAGGTCGCACCGATCATGTTCGCGATCTGAATCGCCGCCAGGCCCACGCTGCTGGAAGCCGCCGGAATGATGACCGCCTCGCCGGCCTTCAACTCCGCAATATCAATCAGCGCGCCGTAAGCCGTCGCGAATTGCATCCAGACCGCCGCCGCTTCCTCCCACGAGAGCGAACCAGGACGCTTCGCGACCGCTGCTTCAGGCACCACGGCCACTTCGCCGTAAACGCCGTGATCGTTCTGCATAAACGCGGGAATAGTGCTGACCTCGTCACCTACCTTCAGCTCTTTCACGCCTTCGCCGATCGCTTCCACCGTCCCGGAAGCCTCGTAACCGAGCCGGGCCGGGAAACGCGGCTCCTCGAGGTATTGCCCGAGGCGAAACATCGACTCTGCGCGATTCAGCCCGAGCGCCTTCACCTTGATCCGCACCTCGCCCTTCTTCGGCGCCGGCACCTCCACCTCGTCGATCTGTAAAACTTCCGGTCCGCCGGTTTGATGGAAACGAACAATGCGTGACATAAATTTGGTTTCTTGGCTTTTCGCAATCGAGCTGCGGTTGCGAGAACCTAGTCCGGAAATGACCAAGGTGCGCGGTGAACTTCCCGTCATCCGCGCTCCGCGGCCGAGGGCCACTGCCTAGTCAACGCCATGCGCATCGCCGAGAAAAAAGTCTTCATCAACGACGACGGTACCGGGCGGCACCATGACCACGAAGTGTAGCTGCGGAAACTGGCTCCGCACGCGCCCACCGCCGCCTTCCACCACAATCGCACAAGCGAAGACAACGCCGACGCCCATCTCAAGCGCCAGTTCATGGGTCGCGAAGTCGTCGTCGTGAACACCGAAGCAAATAATTGGCGAATAGGCTCCCCGTTTCAAAACTCGACTCCGCTCCAGCCGCTACATGTTAAATGCAAAGAGGTCTCCCCGTTCGTCCCCGCTACTTGCCTTCTGCGGCTTGAGTCGCCAACTCACCTTCGAGCTCAGCGATGCGCCTTTTGAGGGGAGCGGTCAGGGCTTCGATTTCCTCCAGGGTATAGCGCGGCGTGATGTATTGCTGGCAGTTCCAGTCGAAGGAAACGACCTCAATGAAGACGAAACGTTCCACCAGCCGCGCGGCTTCCGGATTGGCCAGGGTCGCGAAGAGCTCAGGATGCTCTTTGGCGTCCTCGGTGCGCGCGTGACCAATGATCTTGAGGCGTGTTCGGTTCGGGTAGTCCATCAGGAATAGGGTGACGCGATCATTTTCGGAAAGATTGCCGGTGGTAAGAAGCTGGCGATTGCCTTTGTAATCGGCAAAGGCGAGCTGCCCCGGATTGATAATGCGCAAAAAGCCGCGGGGGCCGCCGCGATGCTGGACGTAGGGCCAGCCATCTTCGCTCACGGTCGCCATGTAAAACGAATCGCGTGCTTCGATGAAAGCGCGCTCGTCGTCGCCGAGCGGGTCGCGCGCGGAGGCGTGGTGCGACGCTCGTTCCCGCCCATAGTAATGCGTCTGCGCGCGACGAACCGCCGGCGTGATTAAAGTCTCAAGGAAACGTTCGGCCATAATTTTCTCGGGTGGATCGGCGGCGTGGCGAAGCAATCTTCAGCCACGCCGCCGTTTGCTTACTTCCCGTCCTTGTTAACCAGGCCGGGCCAGTTCTTATTTGCCGTAGCGACGTTGCCGGCAAAGTCGGCGTTGAATTTCTTCAGGATGTCGGGGTTGAGGTTCAGATAGA
>JBDTOL010000095.1:0-15623 GCA_039933235.1 Spartobacteria bacterium
AATCGACGAGGTGAAAATCGTTCCGCGCGTTCGGGCCCTTGATCACCATGACGAAAAAATCGCGCCCGTCGTAGAGATACTGGTTGCTGACCGGCGGCTTGAACTTGTCTTTGTGTTCTTCGATCCAGTTCGTTAGGTCGACGGGCGGTTGGACTTTCGTGTTTTCCATAGAGCGCGAATGGCTCCTTTCCTCTAAGCTCCGCGGCGAACACGCTCAACCCCGGAGTTCGGTTTGTTTTCGCGCCCACGCAATTGTCATCCCGATCCGGCGAAGCGCGGAGAGCGCCTCGCCGTCCCCGCGCGGTTCGGGATGAGAACGAAACGAAGGCTCAGCTCAACGCACTTTCGAGCTGGGTCTCAGGTCGCGCGGCGTTCGCGCTTGCCGTCATACCAGAGGTCGAGCTTGTTGCGGCTGCGCAAAGCACGTTTGCCTCCGAAGGCGATGAAGAAGCTTTGTGCCAGGACGAATCGCGGGGAATGCATCCGCACCTTGCGCGCTGAGGTCACGATCGGCTCACGCAGGATTTTGAATCGGCCGAGCTTCTTGAGCGCGAGCGTGAGGTAGACTTCTTCCCCGGCGAAATATTGTTCATCGAAGCCGCCGACTGCTTCGAACGATTCGCGCCGGGTGAAAATGAATGCGCCGACTCCGAGACCCATCGCGAAATAGACCGCGCAGAAGGCGCGGATGAAAAGGCGCGCCCAAAAGGCGACCTGGCTGTCGACCGCGATGCGCGCGCTGCCGCCCGCGTAGCCCGCGGACAGCACGGCAAGGCCGGCGGTGACATGCCCGGGCGCGATCCGCGTATCGGCATCGACGAAGAAGAGAACCGCACCACGCGCCACGCGCGCACCGGCATTTCGCACCGCCGCAATCTGCCGGCGGTTCACGGTCACGACCCGGGCTCCAAAGTCCCGGGCGATCGCCGCGGTGGCGTCGGTCGAGGCATCGTCCACCACGATCACTTCAAAGCTCTGCTGCGAAGCTTCCGCCGCGCGGCGGATGGCAACGAGTGTCTCCGCCAACTCGTGTTCCTCGTTATGCGCGGGAACGACAAACGAAAGAGTGGGCGCCTCCGCGCCGAGAAAAGCGGCGAGCGTTTGGGCGGCAAACTCATAGCCGCCGGGCCATTCGCTGGCGCGCGGGCCGGCGACATTGAGGACTGTGACCTTTTCTGTCCTAACGAATGCGGCGAGCTGCACGACGGCCTCCCGAATCGAAAGGCGACTGACATCGAGAACCAGGCAGGATTTCTTCTTGGCCGCACAAAAGTCAGCGGTGGATTTGCTCCCGCCGCGCAGGATTCCCGAATGGAAAATGACGGTGCCGTCGGCGGCGTCGACATTTCTCTCTGTTCTCTCCAGGTAGCCGCCGCCACTTAACTCCTCGAGCGGGTGGTGCGCCGGGATGATTCCATCTTCTGCCAGACGACCGGCCGGACACCAGCCGCCGCAGGACGCGCCTGACAAAAGTGCGACATCGAGCGCGGCGCGATCGACCCCGGTTTGTCCGCCGGAAATAATCTTCATTCAGCTCGTTCGACGCGCTTCCTCGTCGCGCGCCAGGTAATCGTCCCGGGGCGGGCTGAAGGTGTCGATCACGGTGGTGTCCTCGATCGTCTCGACGCCGTGCGGCACATTGCTTCCGAGGTAAATCGCATCGCCTGCAGTCAGTTCGTGCGGCACGCCAGCCACGAACATTTTCATCCGTCCCTTGATGACGTGCGCGATCTGCTCCTGCGGATGCTGGTGTTCTGGCAAACGACTGCCGGCAGCCAATTCGGCGCGCATTTGATACATCGAGGCGCCGGAGTTGATCGTGCGTCGCCTGATGCCGGGCGCGATATCGACCCAAGGGTTTTCCTCTTCGCTCACGGTCGGAGCATCGCGGATTCTGGGAGGAGTTGCAAAGGGCTGGAGGGACGGGGGCCGTCCCGTCCTCGCTTCAGAAACACGAACGACAGGGCGGTCGTCCCTTCAACTTTGGTTGCCTTGGCCACGCTTGCCGTCCAACCTGCCGCCATGCCCCGACTCGACGCCATGATCGATATTACGCGCGCGCTTCAAGCCGATCTCGCGCCCTGGCCGGGCGACACCAGCTTCGACTATCGACTGGTGGGACGGATCGCAGAAGGCTCCTCGGTCAATCTTGGGCGCATCACCAGCAGCGTGCACTCTGGGACGCACGCCGACGCATATTTTCATTTCAAGGATGGTGCCCTAACGATCGATCGGTTTGAACCAGAACGTTACGTCGGTCCCGCCGCGGTCGTTGACTTGACCGCCAAGTTCAGCGGCTATTCCGCGACTTCGCGCGGGGAAATCACCACTGAGGATCTGGAGGCGGCACCGGCTGCGCCCCGCCTTCTGATCAGAACCGGCGTGTGGCCGGATTCGAGCAAATTTCCCGAAGCGATCCCGTGCCTGGCTCCCGGCGTGGCGGAATGGATGCAGAGGAGGGGAGTGAAGTTGCTCGGGCTGGATCTGCCTTCGGTCGATGCGCTCGATTCGAAGGAATTGCGCAATCACCACGCGCTGGCCGCGGCCGATATCGCGATTATCGAAGGACTCGATCTCAGCCAGGCGGAAGCGGGCGTGTATTCACTCGCGGCGTTGCCGTTAAAAATTGTCGGGGGCGACGGAGCGCCGGTGCGCGCCGTTCTCTGGCGGGAAGCGTGACGTGAACGGCGCCTGGCTCGAGCGGCCGCAAACGAAATGGGCGGTCGTTACGTTCATCCTCGTCTACTTCGCCATCACGAACATCCCCTGGACGCTGGACGATTACGACCAGGCGAAGCAGGCCTACACGTCGTTCGAGATGGTGGGGCAGGGACAATGGTTCTACCAGCACACGCCTAACGAGAGCGTGGCGACCAAGCCGCCGCTCGTCGGCTGGGTCTCGGCCACGCTTTACGGAGTGACGCATTGGTGGGAGGGCGCGTGGCGTCTCCCTTCGCTCGCCGGCGCGGTTGTCCTGCTCTGGTTAATCGCGACGGAAGGGACGGCGGCGTTTGGCGTGGTCGGCGGATTGATCGCGCTGAGCGCGTTCGGACTGAACCTGCTCTCGCCGCGCCTCGCCACGCTGGTGCGGACGGATATGCCGCTCGCCCTCGTCACTTTCCTGATCGGCCGCCAGATCTGGCGCAAAATCCGGAGTGGCGAACCGTGGACGCCGCGCGATCGAGTCATCACATTCGTTTTGCTGGCGAGCGCGATGTTGATCAAGGGGCCGATTGTTTACGCGTTCATCCTGCCGGGGCTGATTACATACCAGGTTCTCCGGCGGAGGAGCGACGCGCCGAGCGGCTGGAGCGGATGGTGGCCATGGTTTCTCTCCCTCGGCATTTTTCTTGTCTGGGCGGTGGGCGGAATCATGCTGCAACCGGGCTTTTACGAAAGCGTGGTGATCCGCGAATTCGCCGGTCGCTTTACCGAGACGGTGCACAAGCCGCAGCCGCTCTACTTTTACCTGCCGCATCTGCTGCACAAATTTGCTCCCTGGAGCATTCTTCTGCTCGGTCTTTCGATCTTTTTCTGGCGCCGGCGGGAGCGCCTTTCGCTGCAGACGCGCCCCGACACGGTCTGGCTGATCTGCTGGAGCGTGGGCGGTTTGCTCCTGATGTCGATCATCCCATCGAAGCGGGTAGACCGGATCTTTCCGATCGTCCCACCGCTCTGCCTGTTGTTAGGCACACAGATCGCGCGGGTGGTCGCGCAGGAACGCTGGCGCAGCAAGATCCAGCCGTGGCTGGGTGCCGCGCTGCTTTTTTCAGTCGTCTTCACGGGCGGATACGCGGCCTGGAAAATCGGCTCGAGTTACCATGCAAACGAGGGTGCGCTGGTGCAGTTCTCACGTCAGGTGAGGGAGGAAGCGTCGGCCAAGCAGTGGCGTTACGCGGTGGTCGGAGGCCGTGAAGAAGGGATGCTGCTCTACCTGCGCCAGGATCATTTTCTTTCGCCGGATGCTGCGATCGAGCGCTGGAAGGCGGGCCAGCTCGATGCGCTGGTGGTGCGGAACCAGCCGGCGCGCCCGTGGCTCGGACTCTTGCCCGGCGCACAGCTTCGGCGCGTCTCGGAAAAGGCGCGGAAACTCCCTCAATATTCGCTCTTCGTGCGCGCGCTGTAGCCGCTGCGCTGTGCGAAGCGCGGAGGGCCGGGAGTTTTGCGGCATCGCTTCCTCGCCCCTCACTGGGAGGCGGCCACAGTCCGTGATTACGAGCAGGAGCAAGGAGGAGGGAAAACCCGCCCTCGACATCGCCGCCTCAGCCGATACGCTCCCCCGAGCGTGTTTGCCTAACGACCAATGGAGTTTCCCAAAGCTGAGATCGAAGCCCTCTGGTGCCCCTGGCGGGTGGAATATTTCGAGCTGGAGGAGCGGAACCCGAATTTTCTCGAGGAAGCCGCCCGGGCCGGTGACGACGCGGCGCACCTCGTGGTCACCCGCCGGAAGAACAGCTTTCTCATGATGAACCGTTATCCCTACGCGGTCGGCCATCTCATGGCCGTGCCGTATCGGAAGACGGCGGACCTCGCGTCGCTCGGGGAAAACGAGATTCTCGAGCTGTGGGCTCTCGCGGTGCATGCCCAGGCCTTGTTGCGCGAGACGATGAAGGCGCAGGGATTCAATCTCGGCCTCAACCTCGGCACCCCGGCGGGCGCCGGGGTGGCGGATCATCTCCATCTCCACATCGTGCCGCGCTGGACCGGCGACACTAACTTCATGCCGATGCTCGGCCGCACCCGTTTGCTCTCCGAGGGGCTGGGGGCGCTTTACGAGAAACTGCTCTGTGCGCAGGCTAGCCTAACGAGTTAAGAGATGGCGACCGATTCCACCAACCCAACCTGGATTGAACCGCCGCCACCGAAACGCGGCGGCATGGGTTGTATGGGCAAGGGCTGTCTATTCCTCATCGCCTTTGCCGTCCTGACCGTCCTAGTCATAGGCATCGGAAGTTATCTTCTTTACTCCGCTGGTTCCAAGCCGACCCCGCTGCCGATCGAAGATCTGCCGCCGGCGCACCTCGCGGAGGTGCAGCAGCGGGTCGATCAGTTCGAGCAGACTCCGGCGCAAACAGCACCATCCTATACTCCATCGCCCTCCACGCAGCCGGGGGCGACGCCCGAGCAGGCCGTGCCGACTCCGACCCCGGAAGCCGGGCGACAGCTCACGGTCTCGGCGGCTGAGATCAATGGCCTGATCGCGGCGAATCCGAAGTCGCGCGGTCACGCCTATGTCTCGATCAGCGGGAACACAGCCAACGTGCAAATCAGCATTTCTTCAGACAAGGTGCCGGGATTTCCGCGCGGTTATCTCAATGGAGCTTTCACGATAACAACCGACGGTCCCACGCCGATCAGCGGCCTGCAGGTGTCGAAAATCACCGCTAACGGTTTTCCCGTGCCGTCAGGGGTTCTCTCGATGAGTTATCGTGGCCAATCCATCATCGGTTACGCCCTGGATGCCGCGGCGCCCTACAACGTGAGCACGGCAGAGATCCGTGATGGCGTGGTCGTGCTGCATTAGCAGCGCACGCGGACTGCCGAGTTGTAGTACGACGAGGGCAGAGAACTGCGCTACGGCTGGATGATTTCGCGGACGAAGACGTTGAGCTGCCCATCGGATTGGCGACGCACCTCGGTGATCTCGTAAGGGCGGCTCTCATCGCGATCCAAAGTTGAACCTGGCTCGGGCAGCGGCACCCCCGCCGGGTAATCGACGATGACACGGAGATTTCGAGCCAGACCGCGCCCGCCCGCAGAGGATTCACCGCTGGTCGGACGCAGCACGGCGCGGTTGGCGTCGGCGAAGTTCACGACGAATTGCCCTTTGAGATACATGCGTTCCCCGCGCGTGCCGCTATTGGCCACCTCGCGCAGACCGGCAGTGTCGAGGAGTTTCCCAGCGGGCGCCTCGCCGGGCGAGAAGGTTTTCCATGTCGCGCCGGTGGTTGAGGTGAGCGCCACGGCAGGCGAGGAAGAGGTCACCGGCAGCGCCCGCAGGACGGTCGGTGAATTAGACGGGGATGCCGCGGCGACCGCCGTGGTGTCGTTAGGCGCGGTCGCGTCACTAGGCGACACTGGCTGGGCCCGGCGCACCATGACCGGGGGCAACGAGGAAGCCGGCGCCGCCTCGCTTGCCTGTGTCTTCGCTGCCGCCAGCTTTTTCCCGATCTGGCGCAAGGGCAGGGGAGTCGGTTCCTCATCGAGCGGCACGGCCGGCTCGACCCGGACGAGGGCATCCTCCGGCGGCGGGGTTTTCTCGGCCGGTGCGAGACCGACGATGGGCAGCGAGCTGGTCGATGGCGCGATCCTCGAGCGCATCATCTCGTATCGATTTTCCACGGTCCGCCGCGCGTCGGCTTTAAAGAGCGGCCAACCCGCGGCCAGGTTGAGGTCGGTCGGCGGCTCCAGGCTGAAGGTCCCGGTGCCGCGCGTCATGGCGTAGCTCCCGTAAAGAAGAGGAATCGCAGTGATCTGGATGCGCCCATCGGGCAAGCGCTCCACATGGATGACGGCGGAAAGATCGTGGGTGCGCTCCAGGTTTACATCCATCCCCATGACCAGCCGTTCCTGTAACAGCTTGGCGTCGTGTTCGCTCGCTGTGGTGAAAACGTGTTCCATCAGGAGTTCAGGCTGTTCGACCGCGCGCGCCAGCGCCACCGCTCCGGAGGTGAAGACATCGTCCGGCGTCAGCTCCCGCGCGCCCATGATGTTAAAGCGGCCGACGACGTAGGTGACAAGACCGTGCACCTGTTGGAAATTGCGGATGAAATTCCGCGTCAGCTCGGCATCCTTGCGGGCGAGCTCCGCGGGGCCCATCGACTGGTAGCGTTTGAAGAGCTGCTTCGGATTAAGAAACTCGCCGGGGGGCGCCGCGGTCAGCGCAAAGCGTTTTGGCGCCTCGATCTTGTGCAGCTTTTTGAGGACCCGGTAACTTTCCGGCCGTTCCGGCTGGCCGATGATGTAGAAACTGCCGAGCCACGCGGCGAGCGCACCGCCGATCAGGAGAAGAATGAGGACCGTCCAGGCAAAGTAGTTGGTCCGTTTGCGCTCAAAGCCACGGTGATCATCGAAGCGAAAGAGATCCGGTTCCATGCCAAGGGACGGCGAAGGTCGTCCGCGAACTTTTCGTTAGGCCGGCAGGACCGGTTCGAACGAGGTCCCGCAGCCGCAGGTCCGGGCGGCATTGGGATTGACGATGCGAAAGCCGGCGCCGGTGAGCCCATCCTCGTAGTCGAGCGTCGCATCGCGCAGGAAACTAGCGCTCTCGGCATCGATCAGGAACGCCACTTCATCCCGCTGCACGACCGCGTCATCGGTGTGCCGCTCATCGAGCGACATCTCGTATTGCAGGCCGGAGCAACCTCCCTTGGCGACCTGGACGCGGAGGCCTTTGCCGGCGGGCGCAGCCTGCTCCGCGAGGAGCGAACGGAGGTGGTTAACCGCGCTGTCGGTGACGTTGATCATGCTCCGAAACGCTATCGTGCGACGTGGTTTAGTCAACCGGGCGAGGGCTGGAGAGCAAGATGGAGCGCTATCCTTTTGTTAGGCGCGGCAACGCTCGGAGGGACGTTTCGAAAAGGAGCCGAGTGCGTGCGACGTTCCCCTTTTGTTACCCCGATGGCGCAGCTGGAGAGGGACCTCGCAGTTGCAATTGGCAGGTGCTTTTGCCCAGAGAGCGCAGCTTGCAAGAGAGATGCCCCCACTACGTCCTGCGGCGGATCGGGATGACAGAGAAGCGGGAGGCTCGCGCCGGTGCGATGGTCGCACTCGTAATCACCTGCGAAGCCGCTACGCCAAATGGCCGCCGGACGTCCAGCTCCGGGAATCCTTCGCGCTGCGACCAGTCGAAATTCCTGAGCGACGCTGGCCGGGCCTCTGGGAATAAAGCGCTTCCGGCTTCCTCTCCTCTCCGCTAAGACTGCTCCCACGCCACACAATGTTTAATCCGATCAAGCGTTACACGCATTGGCTGCATACGCGCTGGCCTGCGGGAGTGGTCGAGAAACTCCCGGAGTCGGGCGAGCTCGGCGTGACCAATATTCCCGGCGTCCGGATCGTGGGCGATCTCACCGGAATCCCGCTCTTAAAATTTTCTTCCAAGACCGGCGCGGAAGCCGTGCACGCCATTCTGGCGGAGCCGGATTTTGCGAAGGATGAAGGCAGAGGGGAGAAGGATGAAACGCTCGATCTGGCAATCATTGGCGGAGGTGTATCGGGCGTGTCCGCTGCAATCGAAGCGCGGAAGGCGGGCCTGAATTTCCAGATCTTCGAAGCAACGCAGCCGTTCTCGACCGTCGTCAACTTTCCCAAGGCCAAGCCGATCTATACGTATCCAACCGACCTTAAACTCAAGGGGGGGCTCCAATTCACGAAAGATGTAAAGGAACCGCTCCTCGAGGAAATGGAAGAGCAGCGCAAGGCGGCCAGGATCGAGTTTACCGACGCGCGGATCGAGCGTCTGGAGGCGAAAGGGAAGGAAGTGCTGCTTTACCATGGCGACGAGGCGAAGACCGTCACGCAGGCGCGACGCATCATCGTGGCGATTGGGCGGAGCGGCAATCACCGCAAACTCGGCTGTCCAGGCGAGGACCTCGACAAGGTCCATAACCGGCTCTTCGATCCGGCAGACTTTAGCGGTAAGAACGTGCTGGTGGTCGGCGGCGGCGACAGCGCCTTGGAGTCAGCCATCGCGCTCGCGGGCTGCGGAGCGAAGGTGACCGTGAGCTATCGAAAGCCGGAATTTTCGCGTCCCAAACCAGAGAATATCGAGAAGCTGAAAATGCTCGAACACGATCCGAAAGCGGACGTGCAGGTGGAGCGTCCTAGCTCCGAGCGCGTCACGACCGCGTTCACGCGCGGGATGCTAAAGAATGCGCCGACCGGTTCCACCACACTCGCGATGGCTTCGACTCTTACCCGGATCGAGCGCGACAAGGTCACCCTCAGGCGCGAGGACGGCGAGGAAGTCGTTTTGCCTAACGATGATGTCTTTTCCATGATCGGCCGCGAAGCGCCGCTCGATTTCTTCCGGCGCAGCGGGCTGCATGTGAGCGGCGACTGGCGTCCCGTCACCTGGATCAGTTGCATCGCCTTCCTTCTATTCTGCGTCGTGCTCTATCACTGGAAGAGCAATCATCCGCAGGAATTTCCGGTCCAGCGCTGGGCCAGCCAGGCGCAGGCCTTCCCCTATAACGTTCCGCGGGCGCTCGAGTTCGCCGGCGGACGGCTCGCCGAGTGGTCGAGTCGCGAGGGCAACCTCCTCTTCACGATCAAGCGCGGCCTCGGCAATCCCGCTTTCTATTACACCCTCGCGTACTGCACCTGCGTCCTCGTCTTCGGTATCCGGCGCCTGCGACGGCGGCGCACGCCTTACGTAAAATGGCAGACCTGGGTCCTGATCGCCTCGCAATGGATCCCGCTCTTCGTCTTGCCGGAAATAATCCTGCCCTGGATGGGACATAATGGATTTTTCGAGCCGGGACGGCCGCTCCACTGGCTGGCCGACAATCTCTTTGAGAGCTACGACGGTTCGTTAGGCCACGAGCGTGCCTACTGGCGCGCTTATGGTTTCATTCTCGCCTTCCCGCTCAACGTCTACAACGTCTTCACCGAGCATCCCATGTGGCTCTGGCTCGGGATCTCCTTCGTCCAGACGTTTGTCATCATTCCGCTCATCATCTTTCGCTGGGGGAAGGGCGCTTACTGCGGCTGGATCTGCTCCTGCGGCGCGCTCGCGGAGACCATGGGCGATTCCTATCGCTCGAAAATGCCGCACGGCCCTTTCTGGAACCGGCTCAACATGGTCGGCCAGGCCGTCCTCCTCTTCGCCTTCGCCATCCTCGGTCTCCGCATTGCGGGCTGGGCGCTCGGGGAAGAATCATGGGCGACCCATTGGTATCAAAAGCTCTTCGAAGGCATCCCGTTCCTGAGCTACGGCTGGAGCGTCGACATTTTCATGGCCGGCATTCTCGGCGTCGGACTCTACTTTTGGTTTAGCGGCCGGGTCTGGTGCCGCTTTGCCTGTCCGCTCGCCGCGCTCATGCATATTTATACTCGGTTTTCCCGTTACCGGATTTTTCCGGACAAACACAAATGCATCTCCTGCAATGTCTGCACCTCGGTCTGCCACCAGGGGATCGACGTGATGAACTTCGCCAACAAAGGCCTGCCGATGGAAGACCCGGAATGCGTCCGCTGCTCCGCCTGTGTCCAGCAATGCCCGACCGGCGTGCTGCAGTTTGGCCGCTACGACGGAGAGGGAAACATCATCCTGGACAAGCTGCCGGCGTCGCCCGTGCTGATGCGGGAAGGGAATTAGGCTGACGCGAGCTTCACTTGTAGCAGCGAGGTGACCGGATTAAGGCGCAGCTCGAAGAGGCGAGCACGGCGAGTCTCTCACTCATTCTCGAAAATCGCGGGATCGAGCGTTGGATTCACTTTGATCTCCTTCACCTTCGAAGTTTCGATCACCACGCCCGTTTTGGCGTCCACATCTTCGCCGGCAAACGCGAACCACACTCCGTCCACCTGTCTCCAGTCGGAGTTGCGCGACTCGATCGTGACGGGCGCGGGATCGACATCCGGATGCAAGGCGCGCACGTCGCGTCGCCGCGTGATGCGCCACGTCTCTGGATCCACGTAGAGCGTCGTCTCGTCGCCATCCGCAAACGTCGCGTGGATGACGTAATAGTTCGTGCCATCGATCGTCTCGCGGGCGCGCAGATCGAGACGGTGACCGCGCTCTCGCATCTCATGCAGACCGAAAAGTTTCCCCGGCGACTCCACCCCGTGCCGTAGCGCGGCCGTCGGTGTCGGCCCTGCCTCCTGCTCGCCTTTTTCTTTCTGCCATTGCCAGCCCTTCTGGCCGTCGAAACGTTCAGTGTAGACGCGCTCTCCATCCGCCGTGATGTCGATCCGCATTCGACCCGGTCGCGCGGCATGGTAGACACCATCGACCTCGAATTTTCCCGGGTCCGCGATGTGGATGCTGATCCGGACCGCGTGGACGTTTTCGATTGCAGTCGCGCCGCCCGCGGTTTCCGTCACCCGAGCAATCACATCCTCCAGGTTGAGCGCCTGCTTGTCCGAGGCCGCGCCGGCGTCCGGAATTCCAGCGAGGAGCAAGGTGAGTAAACCAATGTGCGTCAGCTGCATCGTTCAATAGACGCCGCTGCGCTTCCCATTTGTCTCTCCAGCGGGAAAATGTCTGGTCTGATCATGGAGCGGCCAGGCCGTCCTCCTCTTCGCCCTCGCCATCGTCGGGCTGCGCATGGCCGGTTGGTCGTGAGGGAGGATCGCGGGTGACTCATTGGTATGACAAACTTTTGGAGGCGCCAAAACACGGTCTGAGATTGTCCTCGACACCTGAACACGATCCGGCAACCGAAGGGGAAAATTCCTCTGTTTGCGTAACCTATGCGCGCGCCACGCTGTAGATGATCAGGAGCCTTCGCCAAGCTAAAGCCGCAGCGGTGACGGGGGCAGCGCCCCCGGTTACAACGATTCCCCAAAATTCCATGTCCGTTCTGGGCCCGCTTTCTCGCAGGTAATGAGTGGAGGGAGCAGACCGCTCTCTCGCCAGCGATCCGTCATGAAAACCAAAGTCACAAAATTCCCAGCTCGAACGATCCGCCCGCCGCGCCGCAGCCACACTCTTGTCCTTACCCTCGCACTGGGAGGGCTCGCCATCGCTGCGGTCGCCTTTTCGCCGCTCGCGGCGCAGATCGCCTACTTGCAACAACAGGCCGACGGCAGCCTGCAACTGCGCCGGATGAACGACGACGGCACCGATGACCAGCAAATCGGACTGCCCTTCACGAACTTTGGCATCCCGGTTTTCTCCCGCGATGGCACGCAGCTCGCCCTGACAGCGCTCGATCCAGGATTCCCACTCGAGCGCAGTTCGAATGTCTTCGGCCTCGATACCACCAACGGGGCGATCAATGAATTCACTCGTTACCGCGACGTGGTCGACCCGGCCGGCGGAGTCATTATCTACAATCGGCCGAACTACAAGGCCTTCTCGCCCGACAACGGCCAGATCGCGGTATTCAATTATCTCGGAACGGCCAACCTCAACGATGCCGGGACGCAGACGACCACGCCGTCGCTCGAGATTTATTCCACGACCACGATCGCGACGCCGCTCCAGGTGCACGTGGACAAGGGATTGAACGGAACCCATCATGGCGGCGAAGGGGTGGACTGGTCTTCTACCAGTAACCTGCTCGTCGCGCCGCTCGAGGGGACAGCGCCGTTTCTCACTGGAGGCGGCAATGGAGAAGTGACCGCGTTGAGTTTGATCCAGCCGGTGGTGGGCGCGGTCGTGGCCGGGCTTTCCCAGCAAATCACTTTTCCACGAGCGGATTCGAGCATTTCCAGCCAGACGCCCTTTCTCTGGGGCGAACACGACTATGCGCCAAAATTTTCGCCTAACGGAATCGGGGTCGCCTACGTGCGCTCCTTCCAGAATTTCTTCCTCCTCAACAGCGCCACCCCCGATCCCGACATCCAATCCATCCACATCGTCAACCTGACCAGTGGCGAGGATACGCAGATCATCCAATTCAATCCCGGTTTCTACATTAGCTCGCTCGATTGGTCGCCCGATGGAACGCAGCTTGTCTTCGATCTGGGCCAGCAAGCGCCCGGGCCTCTCGGTCTGCAACAGTTTGCACTGCCGGAGACGAACGAAGTTTACGTGATCAATAATGACGGGTCCGGTCTGCAAAAACTGCGCGGACCCGGGGCCAGCAACCCCGCCTGGTCGCGCACCGCCTTGCCGGCGCCGCTCCCGCCGAATTTGGGCAATATCTCAACCCGGTTAAGTGTCGGCACCGGCGACAATGTGCTCATCGGAGGCTTCATCATTAATGGCACCGGCGACAAGAATGTGATTGTGCGCGCACTGGGACCGACCCTGGGGGCGGCCGGAGTGGCGGGCGCGCTGGCGGATCCCACGCTCGAGCTGCACGACCAGACCGGCGCAACCATCGCCACGAACAACAACTGGAAGGACACCCAGCAGAGCGAGCTGGAGGCGACCGGCCTCACCCCACCAGATGATCGTGAATCGGCCATCGTTCGCCGGCTCGCTCCCGGAGCTTACACCGCGATTGTGCGCGGCCAAAGCGACGGCACTGGAGTCGCGCTCATCGAAGCCTACGGTCTCGATGGCATAGCTACCTTGGCCAACATCTCCACTCGCGGGTTGGTCCAGACAGGAGATAACGTCATGATCGGCGGCTTTATTGTGCTCGAGACCGGCGCGGGCGCGACCGAGGTGGTGGTGCGGGCGATCGGACCGAGCAGCGGCGTGCCGAACGCACTCTCCGATCCCACCCTTGAGCTGCATGACCAGGACGGTGCGATTGTCGCGAGCAACGACGATTGGAAAGACACCCAGAAGAGTGAGCTCGAAGCAACTCTTCTCATGCCCAACGACGACCGCGAAGCGGCCATCGTGCGCACACTGAGTGCCGGTGCCTACACCGCGATTGTGCGCGGGAAAAATAACAGCACGGGAGTGGCTTTGATCGAGGCCTATAACCTGCAATAGGGCGCCCTTGGTTGGTTAGCAGAAGGCGTTGGACGACCGATAAGGAGCGATGCCTGCTTCTGGTTCTACCTTGCCATCCTGATCATTATGTCTCTTCTTTTCTCCCATGCAGGGCGGAGATTGGAAATGATCGGCAAGCGGGAGGCAATCTCCGGTCCACCCCTAAGATGAAGACGCCGCTGATCTGCCCGGTGTGCGATGAGGAGGTGCCGCGCGGCGCAGCGGCTTGTCCCGCCTGCGGAGCGGATGATCGTTCGGGCTGGCGCCCGGAGGCCGCGGCGGAAGACGCGATCGATGGGGCGGGAGATTTCGACTACGAAGAGTTCGTTCGCGACGAATTCGGCACCGGCCCGAAGAGAGCCGCCATTAGCCCGCTCTGGTGGATCACTGGGCTGGTGGTGCTCGCCGCCTTGCTCGCACTTGTCCTCTTCGGCACCCGTTTCTGAGACTAAATGAGCTCCTACAGAGACTGCGGATCTTTCGCGACCTGACGCGAGTCGCGGACGAATCTGCCCACCACAACATCCGGCATTGGCGAGGCAGCCAGGCCGCTAGATATTGTGTCTCGACGAGTTTCATCTCCTCCAGAAATTAGTTGTCGGAGACCCGGTTTTCGCCTATCTTTTGCCCTCGCGGCAGACCCGCGATTCTATGCTCCAAGCCAAAGACGAAACCGACACCCCCGCCACACTTCAGGAACGGCCCGCCGGGATTAGCGAAAGCCAGAAATACAACGCCGCCCAGATTGATAAACTCGAGGGGCTCGAAGCGGTTCGTAAACGCCCTGGCATGTATATCGGCGACCCCGACGAGCGCGGGTTGCACCACTGCGTTTTCGAGGTGCTGGACAACTCGATCGACGAACATCTCGCCGGCTATTGCTCGAAGATCGACGTCTCGGTTCACGTCGATGGCTCGGTTTCCATCCGGGACAACGGGCGCGGTATCCCGGTCGACATGCATCCGAAATTCAAGATGCCGGCGGTCGAGCTGGTCCTGACGAATCTCCACGCGGGCGGCAAATTCGGGCAGGGAGCCTACAAATACTCCGGCGGTCTCCACGGCGTCGGCGCAAAGTGCGTGAACGCGCTTTCCGACTGGTTCAAGGTCGAAGTCTCGCGCGACGCGAAGGTTTATCACATGGCTTTCGAGCGCGGGAAGACGACCGAGAAGCTGAGCGTGATCGGCGAGCTGAAGAACAAAAAGATCACCGGCACGCTGATTACTTTCCTCCCGGATCCGACGATTTTCACGATCACGACCGAGTTCAAATTCGAGCGCCTCGCGAGCCGGTTGCGTGAGCTGGCATTTCTAAACCCGGGTCTCGAGATCAACCTGACCGACGAGCGCGTCGAGATCCCGAAAAAAGAAACGTTTTTCTACAAGCACGGCATTGAAGAATTCGTGAAACAGCTGGGCGAAAACAAGACGGTCATTCACCCGAAACCGGTCGTGATCTCGCGCCAGCGTGATGAAGTTTTCGTCGATGTCGTCCTGCAATATAACGACAGCTACAACGACCAGATTCTGCCTTTTGCGAACTCCATTCCGAACCCCGACGGCGGCACACACCTCACTGGCTTCCGCACTGCCCTAACGAAAGCGGTCAACCAATACGCGCGCTCGAACAGTCTCCTGAAAGACAAGGATCCCGCGATCTCGGGCGACGACGTGCGCGAAGGTCTGGTCTGTGTTCTGAGCATTAAACTTCCGAACCCGCGCTTTGAATCGCAGACGAAGGTGAAGCTCGTGAACACCGAGATCGACGGCGTCGTTAACTCGGTCGTTTACGACGGGCTGATGACTTACTTCGATCAAAATCCGCCGGTGGCGAAGCGAATCTTCGACAAGGTTCTGACCGCGGCGCGGGCGCGCGAAGCCGCTCGCAAAGCGCGCGAAACGATCCGCAAAGGTGCCCTGACGGGCGGCGGTTTGCCCGGGAAACTGGCCGATTGTTCCGAGCGCGATCCGGAGTTTACCGAACTCTACATCGTCGAGGGCGACTCAGCCGGTGGTTCGGCCAAGCAGGGCCGGGATCGCCGTTACCAGGCGATCCTGCCGA
>JBDTOL010000096.1:0-18804 GCA_039933235.1 Spartobacteria bacterium
TTCCACGGCAGGATAAGGAGATAATCCGGCCGTGTCTCGCGGATGCGTTCCGGCGCGAAGATCGGAATCCGCGTGCCGGGCGTGAACTTGCCCTGCTTGTATGGGTTGCGATCGACCGTGTAATCGAGCAGGTCGGTGCGTATTCCGCAGTAGTTTAAGAGTGTATTGGCTTTGCCCGGGGCCCCATAGCCGGCAATGGATCGGCCGGCGTCGCGCGCCTCGATCAGGAAACGCAGGATGTTGCGCTTGGTCGCTTCCACCTTCACCGCAAACTCCTGGTAACGCGCCATGTCGCTAATGCCCCAACGCTCTTCCTGCGACTTCAGCTCCTCGACCCGCGGATCGACCTCCTGCGTTTTGCCTTCCGCATGGCAGGCATAGATCCGCAACGAACCCCCATGCGTTGCCAGCTCTTCCACGTCGAAGAGAACAAGACCGTGCGCGCCAAAGATTCGCTCGACCGTAGTAAAGGAGAGATAGGAGAAATGCTCATGATAGATCGTATCGAATTGGTTCTCCTCGATCAGTCGAATGAGATGAGGAAACTCTATCGTGATTACTCCGCCGGGTTTCAGGAGAATCTTGAGGCCACCGACGAAGTCATTGATATCCGGCACATGAGCCAGGACGTTGTTGCCCAGGAGCAGGTCCGGCCTTTTTCCCTCGGCCGCGAGCCGGCTTGCCAGGTCGCCGCCAAAGAACTCCGTGACACTCGGGATTCCCTTCTCGAGCGCGACGCGGGCCACGTTTTTCGCCGGCTCAATGCCGAGCACGGGGATACCGGCAGCTTTGAAGTTTTGCAGGAGATAACCATCGTTACTAGCTACCTCCACGACGAGCGAATGCTCCTGTAACTTGAAGCGTTGGGTTATCTTCTCGACATAGGCTCTGGCGTGAGCCAGCCAGCTGTCCGAATAGGAAGAGAAGTAAGCGTATTCCTCGAAGATCTCCTGTGCGGTCACATGCTCCGGCAACTGCACAAGAAAGCATTTCTCGCAGACAAAACTGTGCAGGGGATAGAGTAGCTCCGGCTCCTTCAGATGCGCGGCATCGATATAGGTCTCACAAAGCGGCGACAGACCAAGATCAACGAACGTCTCACGCAAAGGCGCCTGGCAGAAGCGGCATTGATACACGGAAGGTTGCGCCTGCACTACTTCTCCCTTCCGGCGGACACGACCGAGAGACCGGGCGAGGTTCCCTTCATCGCCGATTTAAGTTCGGGCACCATATCTGCGACCATCTTCCCGATCTCGATGGAGGCCGTGGCCGCCGGGGAGGGCGCGTTGCAGACGTGAATCGAGCTGGGACCCGCTTTGATCAAAAAATCATCCATCAATCTTCCATCCGGCAGCAAAACCTGCGCCCGAACGCCGGCCGGCGCCTCGACCAGGTAGCTTTCCTTCATCTCGGGAATCAGTCTTTGCAGGCTCTTGGTAAACGCGGCTTTACTCATAGAACGCCACATCTCTTTGGCCCCTTTCCTGTAATGCCGGCGCACAATCGTCCAGAAGCCCGGGTAAGTCAGCGTCTCCCACAGATCGGTCAGTCTCCAATCCGTACGGCGATAACCTTCACGTTTGAAGGCCAGCACCGCGTTGGGCCCTGCGTGCACCGATCCATCTATCATTCGGGTGAAGTGGACGCCGAGCAATGGAAAAGCCGGATCCGGCACCGGGAAGATGAGCGCCTTTACCAGGTTCCTTTTCTCAGACTTTAACTCGTAATATTCGCCGCGGAACGGAACGATCTTCGCAGCCAGCTCAATGCCGGCGCGGCGCGCCATCCGATCGCTCTGGAGACCGCCACAGTTAATCAAGAACTTCGCCTCGATCTCACCGCTCGGCGTTTCGAGGAGATAAGTTCCGTGAAGAAAGCGGATACCCCGCATGACCGTCTCTGTCTTGATCACTCCGCCCGCCTCCCTGATCATCTCCGCTAACTTCTCGCAGACACTCCGAAAACTTACGATCCCCGTGGCGGGCACGCGGAGACCTTTGAGGCATTGCACATGGGGCTCGCTTTCTTTGACTTGCTCGCGCTTGAGCGGAACCACCTCCAGTTCATTCTCCCAGCCTCGCCGATGCAGGTTTTCTAGTGCGGGCAAATCCATTTCGTTAGTCGCGACGATAACCTTGCCGCAGACCTCGTGTTGTATCCCACTCTCTCGACAGAAAGTGACCATCGAGCGATTGTCTTCACGCGCGAGCCGGGCTTTCAGGCTACCTGGCTTATAATAAATCCCGGCGTGAATGACGCCGCTGTTACGCCCCGATTGGTGGCTCGCTAACTCCTTCTCCTTTTCGAGCAGGACCAATTTCAGACCCGGCTGCTTGCGCAGCAACGCCGGTGCGACACCAAGACCGACGGTGCCGCCGCCGATGATCGCGCATTCGGCCTTCAGCATGGCTCCAGCAGATCAGTCGCAGCCAGCACGTCCACTGCTTCCTTGATTGCGCTGAAAGGCAGCTTGGCGCGCTCGGCGATGTCCAGCAGCGAATGCCTGCCATCGGAAAGATTCAAGATCCAGAGGAGCGCCATCGAGCGATGCGGGTTCGAGCCGTCCCCAGACGCGGAAGGATAGACACCGCGCCGCCCCAGCTGTGGCTCGCCTTTCGGATTCTTGCTCAGGAAAGTTCTATTGCTTTCGAGCAGGTCGATCACGGAGCGGCAGGTCGCGAGTGAGTCGGCTAAAGCTTCGGCTCGGACAAACTGCAGGTTATCCGCCGAGGTATGATACTCGGGAAATTCGCCGTGCCGCGAACGCATGAGGCATCCCACCGGCAAATCGAACCCCGGAGAGCAGTATTGCCGTTCATCGTAACCATAGGGCGAGAAATCGATCACTTCAGACGGCTTACCGGAATGCGACAGCACGTGGGCAAACGCACGGTCTATTTCCGCAGTGCCTTGCCGGCTTCGTTTGTATGTCAGATGCGCCGAATCACCGACACAGGTCAGAACGAAACCGTGACGTACATTGCGGGTCGCTGCCTCATTCAGCCCGAGCCAGGTAATGGCTCCAATCGTCCCCGGCACAAAAAGAAACCTGTATGAGTATCTATGACTGGAGCCGGACAAACCTCGCGCCAGTTCGGTCGCAACCGCAAGCCCGGACAGATTGTCATCGGCCAGCGACGGGTGACAGACGTGACATGAAATGAGGACTTCACCCGGCTCCTCCCCCTTTATCAGCAACTCGCCAAAGGTCAGGCGTCCGTTCTCCAGGGAAGAATCAATCCAAACGTCGTATTCTTCGTCGTCGCGAAACTGCGCGAGTTGAGACTCACTGAGGCAAAAACCCCAATCCTCCTTGTAATAAGAAGTGCGATAGGGCACCTGATCGGGTTGAGCGGGGAGAGTGAATAAATGCTCGCGCAATTCAGCCAGGCGCATCGTCCGCCTGATAGGCACGCTATAACTTACCACATGCAGATTAAGCTTCCGAAAATCCACCAGGCGCTTGCCGGCGGAATTCTTGATCCACGCGTCCCGGATGTTCCATTCTTTCGGCACCGTCCAATCCAGGACCTTGGTTCCGCTGGGAACCTCGTGCAGGTCGATCGGAATCTGCTCACGAATGATCTCGAGCGTCTCGCGCACCCCCGCGCCTGTGATACTGCGGCAGATCGGGTAGAGCCGCGCGATCAACGTCATCATCTCGTCGCCGACTGGTTTCATGAGGCTAGAGGCGGCCAGGCCAGATCCCGCTCGGATACGACGCAGACGGGGAGCGGCCAGGAAAGGCCCAGGACCGGGTCGTCGTAACGAATCCCGGAAGCCGCCTCCACACAGTAGTATTCTCCTATCTCGTAAGAAACCATCGTCTGATCGGTGAGGGTCTGAAAACCATGCGCCAGGTCCATCGGAATAAAGAGCGCACGGTGATTCACGGCCGTCAGTTCCACGTTGAAAGATCGACCATAAGTCGGGGACTGCGCGCGCAGGTCAACGATCACGTCGTACATAGATCCTTGCACACACCGGACCAGCTTCGCTTCGCCCGCCGGCTCTTTCTGAAAGTGCAGGCCCCGTAGCGTCCCAGCCTTGAGGTTGAAAGAGAGATTTGATTGCACAATCTCGAAGTTAATCCCGTGCGCAGCAAAGTCTCGCTGGCAATAGGAGCGCGCAAAGAATCCGCGTTCGTCCACCAGCGGCTCCAGGTCGATCACGAAAGCTCCTTTGAGCGGCGTCTCAGTAAAAATCACGAGGAAGCTGTAGCGGTGGTTGCAGGAACAAGCGCCTGGTCTTGCCAGAAAAAATTGTCATCGATCTGGCGCGTCCGAATAAGATATTCCAGCTGTTTCAGACGAGTGAATCCGCGACCGGTGAATGCCTCCGGCGTCAGCTCCACTTGGGCAAAGATGTCGTGCAACTGCTGCGTGCCGCAACGCGCGTCCCACGCACACTCAAAGCCGGGCAGTCGTTCCTTGATCTTATCAAACGACACGCGATAGCTGCGGTTATCCGCCCCCTGTTTGCCAAAAGATAACTCACAGCCGGGAAAAACCTCCGCCACTATCCCGGCTATTTCCTTGATTGTGTAGTTAAGGCTCGTCTCCCCCACGTTGAAGGTCTGATTATGAATCGCCTCGCGCGGGGCTGCCAGTGTGCGAACGATAGCCTGCGCGATATCCAGACCATGGACGAGTGGGCGCCATGGCGTTCCATCGCTCACCATCTTGATCTCACGGGTAGTCCAAGCGAGACCGGCCAGGTTGTTGAGAACGATGTCGAACCGCATTCGAGGAGACGCGCCATAGGCGGTCGCGTTGCGCAGAAAGGTCGGGGAGAAATCGTCGTCCGCCATCAGCTTAAGGTCGCGTTCGACCAGGGTCTTGCAAACCGCGTAGGCGGTTTGAGGATTCACCGGCGACTCTTCTGTCACATAACTCTCCGCCGCGAGTCCGTAAACGCTGCAGGACGACATGTAGACGAAGCGCTTCACTTTCGCCTCGCGGGCGAGCGCGGCAAGCCGGACCGATCCCTTGTGATTGATCTCGTAAGTAATATGGGGCGCGAGCTCGCCGGTCGGATCGTTTGAAAGTTCCGCCATGTGCACGACCGCTTCTACGTCTTCGAGATCCGCGGCGCTGATCTGACGGATGTCCTTGTTCAATGTCCGCGGGGTCATCGGCGCCCCGTGATAGAGCCAGCCGGATTTGTAAAACCCGGTGTCCACCGCGAGGAGATCGTGGCCTTCGCGCATCAAGATCGGCGCGAGAAGCGACCCGAGATAGCCTTCAGTTCCGGTAACGAGAATTTTCATGGACGTACTAAATTTTCGCTCCTGCAAACAGCATCTCTCACGCCTTGTCGGTCGGGCGCAAATCCAGTTCGGTCACCTCCGCCGTGGGCGGGAGTGCGAGGACCGCAGCCACCATTTCCGCGACGTCGGACGGCTGGATCAGGCGCTCTGGCTCGTAGGTGCGCTTCTGCTGCGACCGGATGGCTTTCTGCATCGGCGTAGCGGTCGAGCCGAGAAAAAGACTGCAGACCCGCACACCCGCCGCGTTGCATTCATCGCGGAGGCTGTCGGCCACCGCCTTGAGCGCATGCTTGGTCGCCGCATACTGGCTCACCCCGGCCGGAGCGCGCCGGCCAGCGCTGGAGTTTATGAAAATGACCTGACCGCGTGAAGAGATCAGCGCTGGCAGGAGCAGTTGGGTGAGCCGGAAAGGTCCGAGCACATTCGTCTGCCATTGTTTTTCGAAATCCTGGGATGAAGCGGTCGCGACGCCATCCAGAAAGATAATTGCGGCGCAGTGAACGACGGCGTCGAGCCGTTCATTCTCGCCCAGCATCCGCTGCACAGCCTCCTGCAGCGCGCCTTCATTCGTTAGGTCAGCCGGATAAATGCGGCCCCGCTGCTGCCCCACGCCTGCCGCGATCTCCCCCAAACGTTTCCGGTTGCGGCTCGAAAGACAGACCGTCGCGCCTTCCTCCCCGAGCCGGCGGACCATTGCCTCCCCTACTCCGCCGCTGGCGCCGGTCACGAGAATGGTCTTGCCGGAGAATCGCGCCATCGTTTCAGGCACCGTGTTTTTTGGCCGTGAGACTGGCCTGCCGCACTGCCCGATAGATTGGCGCACCGATCGGAGCCGGGAGATTGGCGCAAAAGCTCTGCAACCAGCGCCCCACGGCATGCCGGAGCTGGTGTCCCGCGCCGAAGTTAGCCTCCGGCATCGACCCGGGTTCGGCGTCGGCGCCCGCGCCTCTCGCAGCCGCGCCGGCGCGTAGTCCGCGGGGATAATATGTATTCCGGAGAAATCCGCGCGCCCTCTTCATGTCGCCCTGCTGGAGGCAGCGGCTCACGGCGTTTACGACGATCGGGGTCAGGAATTGACGCTTGTAGGGCTCGATCTCAGGGCCGACCTCGAGTGGCGTCAGGCAATCCACCAATTTCTCGCTCCATAATCCGTTGACCGTCTCCGCACCGAGGTGCACCCGGTATTCCATCAGGTATTCCGGCACAAAAATGAAGCGCGCGCCTTCCATCGCCAGCCGGATGAAGAACTCCGCGTCCGGCGTATTGAGATCCTCGCGGAAACGGAGCCGCTGCATGTCGGCCGTGCGCAAGAGAGAGGCGGACATCGGGATCGATTGCCGCCAGGCGGCCGCTTCGGGGTTTTCCAAGAGACCGGCCGGAAGCAGATCGCGACCGTATTGGCGACTGTAGGCGACGCTCTCCGGCTCGAGGCGCCGCCCCTCCGAGTCGATCAGGTAGTGATTGGAAAAGGCCACGCGCACATCCGGGCGCATCGCGTCCACCAGGGATTCCACAAACTCCGGTAGCAACCGGTCGTCGTCGCCGATCGCGACGAGGAATTCTCCCCGGGCTGCGTCCCCGAGCGCATTGAAATTTCCCGACATTCCGAGATTGCGCTCGTTCCGGCGAAATTTTACCCGCGCGTCGCGCCGGACCGCTTCCTCGCCGACCGCGCGCGTTTCCTCGAGGCTGCCGTTATCGAAGACGAGCACCTCGACATTGGAATGAGTCTGCGCCAGCGCCGCATCGATCGCCTCGCGCAGATAGCGGGGCCGATCAAAAGTCGGGATAACGATGCTGACAAGAGGGGTCATGCGGCGAGTGAACCAAAAGCAACCAGCATATTCAAAGCCCAATCGCGATCGTTGGCGGCGCGGACCTGCCAAAGGCGCCCCTGGCGGGCGCGCGCAGCGGAAAAGCTGCTTCACTGTCGGTGCGATCGGCCTAGGTTGAGCGATGCGCGACGCCGCACAATCTCCGCTTGCAGAGTTCCGCCGTTTGCATGCGAACGGTTGTTTCGTGATGCCTAACCCGTGGGACGCTGGCACCGCCATTTCCTTGCAGCAACTGGGATTCAAGGCGCTCGCCACCACGTCCGCCGGATATGCGTTCAGCCGGGGTCAGGCGGATGGCGCGATCGCCCGCGACGAGATGCTGCGACACATAGCCGACGTCGTCGCGGCCACCCCGCTGCCGGTCAACGCTGATTTCCTCAACGGGTTTGCCGACGAACCCGAAGGGGTGGCGGAAAACGTGCAGCGGTGTCTCGCGACGGGTGTCGCCGGACTCTCGATCGAGGATTCTACCGGGCGAGACGCTTCACCACTCTACGACGAAGATCTGGCGATTAATCGCCTTCGGGCAACCCGCTCCGCGCTCGATGCGGCGGGCAGCGGGGCCCTTCTGACCGGGCGCTGCGAAGCGTTCCTCGTCGGTCAGCCAGACCCGCTGCATGTCGTACTGCGGCGCCTGGCGGCTTATTCCGAGGCGGGCGCCGATTGCCTTTACGCGCCGGGGTTGACCGACCCGGAAGAGATAGCGGCGGTCGTTAGGGAAGTCGCGCCCAAGCCAGTCAATGTGCTCATCTCCAGCTTCAACTCGGGGCTCTCGCTCGCCCTGGTCGCCGACCTCGGCGTCCGGCGCGTCTCCGTCGGATCGGGCCTGGCCCTTGCGGCTTGGAGCGCCTTTCTCGGAGCCGCGCGCGAGATGGCGACAGAGGGGACTTTCAAAGATCTTGCTGGTGGCGCGACCTCGTCCGAGTTAAACCGGCTCTTCAGTGCGCGGGAAATAGAATAATTAATATGTTTGCTCCCAGTGATTTTGTTCTCCGGCCCCTGACGGCCGACGATGAACCGCTTCTCTGGGAGATGCTCTACCAGGCGCTCAGTCCCGAGGAAGGCGAGGCGCCGAGCCGGGAGATCACCCGCCGCCCGGAATATGCGCGCTTCGTCGAAGGCTGGGGAAAGCCGGAAGATAAAGGCTACGTGGCACAGGAGAAAGACGAGGGCACGCTGCTCGGCGCGGTCTGGCTCCGCACGCCGGTGGAGTGTGGACCGGATGATCCGCCGACCGAACTGGCTCTCGTCGTCAGGGCAGGACACCGGCACCGCGGGATCGGCGCCTCGCTACTGACCCAACTCGTGCGCGCCAACCCGAGACTCTCCGCTGTTCTCCTCCAGGTCGGGGCGAAAAGCCCTGCGCTACGACTCTTCGGACGCTTCGGTTTCGAGATTACGACACAGAACGATCAATCAGTTGTCATGCGCCGCACGATCTAGGATGGGTTCGCCGGACGAAGAGCAAACCGCTTCACGCGCTCGCGCCGTCCTGCACGAATGGGTCGAGTCAGAGAGCCTGCGCCGGCATTGCGAGGCCGTGTCCGATTCGCTCCGATACTTCGCGCCCACCCAGAGAGGCGACCCGGAGCTTTGGGCGGCAGTCGGGCTTTTGCACGACATGGATTATGAGCGCCATCCCAATCTCGAACAAAGCGCCACCGAGGGCCATCCGGCTGTCGCCGCGAATTGGCTGCGGGAGAATGGCTGGAGCGACGAAGTTTGCCGGGCCTTGCTCTCGCATGCCGACTATAGCGGCGTTGCGCGCGTCACACCGCTCGAGAAAACTCTCTACGCGGTGGATGAACTGAGCGGGTTTGTCATGGCGGTGGCCCGGGTGCGGCCTTCGAAAAGCATCCACGAAGTGGACGTCGCCGCAGTAAAGAAGAAGATGAAAGACAAGGCCTTTGCCCGGGCGGTCAACCGCGAGGACATCGTCCGCGGCGCGGAGGAGCTGGGCCTGCCGCTGGAGGAATTGATCGGCGGCGTGATCGCGGCGTTGCAGGCCGATGCGGAGAGACTGGGGCTTGCCGGATCTCGTTAGGCCAGGGGGCGGCTGGGTCTTTTGCGATGAAATTTGAGATCGTTCCCGCGCATGAGATTTCGCTCGCGGAGCAGGCCGCGACCTTTACGGCTGCGTTCGACGGCTACGTCGGCGGATCCTTCGAGATGGATGCGGCTGCGTTGGCTCGCTTCATCTGCACCCAGGGCGCCGACCTTTGCTACAGCAGATTCGCCCGCAGTGCGGAGGGGCTTTGCGGCTTCGGTTACATCTCGCGCACCGGCGCAGTCGCCCGCCTGGCCGGCATGGGCGTCATCGCCGCGGCACGCCGGGAAGGGATCGCGCGGGGCCTGCTCCTCCATCTCCTCGCGGAAGCCAAAACGCGCGGCGATCGCATCATGATGCTCGAAGTCATCGAGCAAAACCCGCCGGCCTACGCCCTGTATCAGCGGGAAGGTTTCCGGGAAGTGACTCGCTTATGCAGTTGGCGGCGGCCGGCGAATGCTGAGCCCAGCGTTGCGGTGAAAAGCGCGGCGCGAATCAGTGAAATCCCGCTCACGTCGGCGAGTCAGCTCACGAGCGCGCAGGAGTTTCCGGAATTGCCGTGGCCGGTCTCGCGGCATGCTCTCGCCAAGATGGCCCTCGGCCGGGCCTACGCTTCCGATTGTGCGGCCGTCGTCATCGGTGATCCCAAAAGCGGCGCTCCGGTGCGCGTTCATGGATTCCTCTCAGCGGGTCCGAAAGGCTGGGACTGGGCCGCGGTGCGCCAGGCTTTCTTCGCCGTGCTGGAGTTGCATCGGGGCTGCGAGTTTTTCGCGCCGCCCGTCTTTCCCGAGAATTACGGCGGGGAAATTTTCCTGCCGTTTGGTTTTGTAAAGGAACCGGTCAGCCAGTTCCACATGCGATACGATCTCTAGCGACCGTATTGCGTCGTTAGGCAGCCATCCGATCGAGCGCCTGCCGCAGCGCTTTTACACTGAATGGCTTGTCGATCATCGCGTCGACTTCGAGCAACTCATAGGCCGCGCGCACTTCACTCGAGAGATGCGCCGAGAGCACCATGATCTTTCCCGGGAACTTTCTTTCCCGCAACTGGCGCACCAGCTCGATACCGGAGACGCCTGGCATGTTGTTGTCGGTGATGACGACGTCGAACGGGTCGACATCCGTTGCCACGCGGGTGAGAGCTGCCTCGCCATCCTGCGCGCTGCTCAACTCGTAGGTCGGGCGCTCGAAGATAAACCGCATCGACTGGGCGATCGCCGGCTCGTCGTCGACGCTCAAAATCTTGAGAGAACTTCCCATGCTTTTAGCCGTTCGCGCGCTGCGCGAAGACCGGCGCCTCGTCTGTGAGTACCTCGACGGCGCGCCGCAGTTCATCAACGTCGAACGGTTTCGAGAGCATCAGGTCCACGTCCAGTGCTTCGTAAGCCCGCACATTTTCCTCGTTCAGGAAGGCGGATAAAACGACGATTCTTCCGCCAAAATTCTCGTGGCGCAGCCGCCGCACCAGCTCCAGGCCATTCACGCAAGGCATTTGGTGATCGGTAATGATGATGTCGAAGGGCTGGGGCGCGACTGCGATCCGAGCCAGCGCCTCAGCGCCATTCGTCGCGGAGCTCACCGTGCAACGCGGGCCGCACAGCACCAGCGCGAGCAACTGCGCCACTGCGGTCTCGTCCTCCACTGTCAGGATTTTTAAACCGTTTTTCATGCTCGGCTCTCTCAAAAGCAAGAGTCAGGCCGCGGGCTTGCCCGGTGCTGCGCCCGGTGGCGCGGGACCTGTCGAGTAGAGGGCAAACGCCACGACTGCCCGCGCGCTCCTCCTTGCTCGACGGAATCTCGCACCGCCCGCACAGCGTCTACGGAGTGAGGAAAACCTTGCCCGTGAAGGGATCCATAACCTCGGTCGACCTGGGGAAGGCGCGCACATCCACGTAGCCCTCGTTTGGCGCGTAGGGGCTGGTGACGAGTCCCGGCCGATCCGGTACCGCGACTCCGTAGGGCAGGTCGCGGGACCGCCGGCTATCCGGCGGCGCGCTCGTGGCCGGCCGAATCTCCAGCGGGGTCGGCGTCGGCGTGGCGGATGGCATCTCCGGCGAAGGCGTTGGGGTGACCTCAGGTGCGACCGCCTCCGCATCGTCTCCGCGGCTACTCTTCCGCGAGTGCCGCCGCGGAGTAGGCGTGGGCGTTGGGGTTGTCCGATACTTCGAGATGGAACGCCCGACTTTTTTGAAAAAATCGCCCACCGGATTGGCGGCCGCTTCCGGTTCCCCCAGCGCAAACGCGAAGATCAAAAGGAGGAGACCTGATCTCCGAAAAATGCTGAACATCCCGTTATCTTGCGCAGAAGCTTTTCTGCGGTCCAAATAAAAGGGAGCCTCAGGCTGCGGAGAGGACATCTCGATGCCTGCGCCGGCGCAATTCCATCGCGATGAGCGCGACGATGGTCAGAACATCGCTCGTGACGTGGGTGACCCGCACGCTCGAGTAGGTCGCGGGCGTCAAGGTCGGCTCGAGCCGCGCACGCGCGGAGTTTGAATTGGTCGCAGAGCCGGTGGGGGCGTTAGATTGCCGGATCGATTCGAGCAGGGCGAAACGCTGGGCCGTGACGTCTTTCATCGCTCCCAGATTTTCGTAGGCAAAAATCGCAAAGAGGAGGCAAACCAGCCCCGTCGTGATGGCGGCACTCTGTTTGCGCAAAGAGGAGAAGGCAAGCAGACCGCCCACCACGAGCACATAGAGATTCCAATAGTTCTGCAAGGCGGTCGAACGATCGAAATAGAGCTGAATCAATTCGCTGTAAGTCATCGGCGCGCATTGTCAGGCAGTCGGTCCGACGGAATCGAGCGAAAACTTCGGCCGGATCAGGAGCATGCAAAGTCCCGCCAGGACAAACCCGCCGGCGATGTCGCTCACGTGATGCTGGTGCGTCAGGAGAGGCGATAGAGCAATCAGCCCGAACCAGACCATCGTCGCAATGCGCGCCGGGCCGCGCAGATGCCGCGCATATGCGTCGAACAGGAAGACCAGCAGCGCCGCGTGCAGGGAAGGAAAGAGATTGTAGGGCGCATCCAGGCCGCGGAACCAATCGAAGAGGACACCCAGCCATCCGGCAGCGTGCGGTCGCGGGAAAGCAAAGCGGAGCGGCAAGAGAAGAAAGAATGCTCCGGCGACCACGATCGCGCCCGCCACCCGCGTCACGTAGAGCCGGAGCGCCTGTTCGTTAGGGAAAAGAAACGGCGCGACGACAAAGAAGAGATCGATCGACAGATAAGGCAGAATGAAAAACGGGACGAAGGGGATGGCGCGTTCCCAGCCAAAGTAGAAAAGGCCGACATCGTGGCGCTGCGACGTGATCCAGAGGCACCCGCCGTAGACAACCAGGAAGAGAAGCGACAAACCCGCCGACGCGAGGAGCGCCGTGGTGCAGGGGACTGAGGCGCGCGTTTTCAGGAGATTACGCGTCGCGCGATCGCGACCGTGAACATGCCCCAGCGATCGATCTCCATGCTGCACTTCTCGAAACCGGCTGCCTGCACCAATTCGTCGATCTCGGCCGTGGTGCGTCGCCGCATGATCCAGCGTTTCCCCTCGTGATTGCGCAGGACGCGAGCGATGAACTCCAGTTGCGGATGCCACGGTTGATTGGTGTAGATCAGGTAGCCGCCCGGCTCGATCGCGCAGGCCAGGCCTCCTAACGACTCCGCGACCGCGTCGTTCGCGGGAAACAATTCGTAGAGTCCCGAGACGATCCCAATCGTCGCCGATGGTTTGAGGGCCGAGAGCGAAGCGCGGTCAAACGCGTCGCCCGTCTCGACCGTGACGTTCGTCAGCCCAAATTCTTCCGCTAGCGCGCGTGCTGCTGTGACGTTCTCCTCCCGATAATCGCGCAGCGTCGCCGCCATCGGGATTTCCGGCAGAGCCCGCATCGTCTCCAGCACGTAACGCCCAGCGCCGGTCGCAATGTCGAGGATGCGAATCGGTTTCTCCTCCGCGCGCAGCTTTTCGATCGCCGATCGGAGCGACTTCTCCAGGTTCGCTTTGCGCTGGCGAATCCCGCGCCAGCCGATGCTCCTGAGATAATTCGAGTCGATCAACCGGCCGAGTCGCGACGTGCCCTGCGCCTTATTTTGATAGACGTAATCGAGCGACCGCCCCGAATCGAAACCGCTTTCCCAGCCCAGCCCGATTCCTTTGCTCCAGCGCCCCGCAAGCTTCACCGCGGCACGCAGCGCGACGAATTGGGGACCGCCGCGCAGCTTCAGTCGTTCGTGTTCCTCCCAGGTGTAACCGCATCTGTCCGCGCCCCGGAGCGAGATTTGGAACTGCGGCTGCGCGAAGCGTTCCCGGACGAATTCACGAACTCGCTCGACCACCTGCGCGCGATCCTGCTCGTGAAAGATAGCGTGATACATCGCAGGGAAAACGTGCATCCGCTTCCAAGACGAAGAGAGGCGATTAAAGAACTCCCGTTGCGCCTCCAAGCTAACGACCCAGTCCCGTCCCGCCGCCAGCATGAGCGTCGGCACCTGGATTGCGCCCGCGTCCGCCACCAGACGCTGGGCCGTGTCGTGCAGATCGAGCAGGACGTTGATCGCGATCTGGCGGAAAATGAGCGGATCGGACTCGTAACGCTCCGTTTCAACGGGGTCGTGCGTCAGCATCTTCGCGCTCACGTAACTCTTCACCCGGCCGCCGCCCATGAGCTTCTGCTGCAGGCGCAGTGCCGGAACAGCCAGCGGCAGGTAGAGCTTCACTTCGAAAGCCGCCGTCGCCATGATCAATCCCCGCAGCGGCGGCGCGTAATCGTGGACCCACGCGCCGACCGTCACCGCGGCCAGGCTGTGCGCGAGCACGATCATGTCCTGCAATGCAACGTTGTGCTCCTGCGCAATGTGCCTGACGAACGCGTCGACATCCTTGATCACGTCGCCCAGTTCCCGCGCCGCGCCGCGCTCCCCCGGCGACCGCCCATGGCCGCGCGCGTCCCAGGCGAAGATGGCCACCTCCTTCAGGCCTAACGACTCGACCGTTTCGCTCCAGCGGCCGGAGTGCTCGTGCCCGCGATGAAAAAGCAAAAGCGCCTGTCCGCTTTTCCATTCATCAGGCATCCAGGCCCGGTAGAAAAGCTCCGTCCCGTCCCAGCTCCGCATCGTTCGCTCAAGCGCGGCCATGCTTCGCTCCCAGTTCCTCCACCGCCCGGTGCAACTCTGTCGCCACCGCCTCCGGTTCCTCCTCGGCTGCATAATGCCGCACGCGTCCGATGATCAGGCGCGCCTTTCGCGGGCGTGGCCAGCGCCTTCCCTTAGGCCACGCGCGGAACGCGCCCTCGACATAACAGGGCAAAACTTTGATCTCACGTCCCGCCAGGAGCGCGCCGATTCCCGCTTTAAACGGCAGCATCTGACCGTTTCTAGAGCGCGTCCCTTCGGGAAAGATGATGAGCACGTTCCCCGGTTCCGCGAGCAGTCTCCGGCAAATCGAGAGACTCTCTCGCACCCGCATCTGCCGCCCGAAAGGGAGCGCGTTCATCACCACCGCGGCGAACCAGGTCCGGGGCAGGTTGCGAAAGAAATAATCCTCGGCCGCGACCGGAAAAGTGCGCTGCAACCGTCGCAGTGGGAGCGCGGCGAGAAGGCAGACACTGTCGAGGTGACTGGTATGGTTCGCCACGAGAACGAACGATTCTTCGTCGTTAGGCAAATTCTCCGCTCCGATAATCTCGAAGCGCAGATAGACCCGCATCAGTCCACGGATGAAGAGAGCGAGGAGGACCCGGAGCCCATTGACCAGCGGGTCCGGCTCGCGCGGAAAACGGCGCAGCCGGTCGACCGCTTTCCGCTCCAGGGCAAGGGCTGCGCCGGTGGCCAGTTTCATCATCCGCCCGGATAATAGTATTCCGTCATCCAGATGAACAGGGGTGCGACGAAAATCAGGCTGTCGATGCGGTCGAGGATGCCGCCATGGCCGGAAATCGCCGCGCCCCAATCCTTCACGCCGAGCTCACGCTTCATGCCGCTGCCGGCGAGGTCGCCCAGCTGCCCGCCGAGGCCGACGATCAAGCCCGACAGCACCAGTTGCCACGCCCCGAAGAACGGAAAAGAAAAGCGCAGCAGCCAGGGGAGCGCGAGCGAGACCGCGAGGGCGCCGAGTGCTCCCTCCCATGTCTTGCCCGGGCTGATCGCGCTCCGCAGCGGATGCCGACCAAACATCTTCCCAAAGGTAAACGCCGCGACATCGGTCACCTCCGTCGCGAAAAGGAGAAAGCAGATGTAACCGTAGGCATTCGGCGCGTCGCTAAAAAGCGCGAGATGCCCAAACATCCACCCGCAATAGACGAAGGCGAGCATGCCTAACGACAGGCGGCGCAACTCGTCTGGTGCCTTCCGATTGCGCAGAATCGGGACGAGCAAGAGAAGAAGGATTTCGCCAATCGGGATGAAGCCGAACCCGTTCCCGAAGAGCGCGCCGAGCCCGAGTCCCACGATTCCGATCGCCAGAACCGCGGTGATGCAGCGATCTCGATCGAGTTTCGCGACCCGCAGGAATTCCCGGGCCGCCAGCAGCGCGAGCGCCATGACCCCTGCGATGAACGCCCCGCGCCCAGCGAAGACGAAAAGCGCGGTGAGCGGCGCCATCCAGAGCCAGCCACGATATGTTTTCCAGACGTTCCCAAGCTTGATCCGGAAAACAAACTGCAACAAAGCGAGCGTCATTCCCGCGCCGAGGAGGAGGACGAGGACGAGGACGAGATAGGAACGGAAGATCTCATCATGCAGCGCAGCGCTTGGAGACATCAGTCGTTAGTCGGTTTTAGCGCGCGGAGGACTCGTCCGAGGCGCAGCGCGCCGGTCTGGAGGCAGCCAGCCGTAATGATGAGGCAGGTCCAATCAAGGATAGAGAATCCGCTGATGGCCGTATCGCCGTTGTTCCAACGCTGCAACGCATAAGTCAGCCAGGTCCCCAGCCCCAGCACGACCATGCGCCATGGTTTCGACATGATCCCGCCGTACTCGCGCCTGGCGCCGACCGCCTGCCCAAGCGTGCCAACGTAGGCCGCGCCTAACGACGCGAGGGCCGCCCAATAGCCGAAAAGCGGATGCATTAAGCCGCTATGAGCCGCACCGATAAAAATCAGGACGTCGGAAATGCGATCGGGTAATTCGTTCAGGATCTCACCGCGGCGACTCGCGTTGCCCGCGGCCAGCGCCACCATGCCGTCGAGCATGTTGCACCAGAGCCGCAGCAGGCAAAGGAGCGGCGCGAGAATGAGTAGCCAGGGGTGCTCGACCGATTTGAGAAAGCAGGCGGCCGCCAGCGCCGCTGCCACCATCGACGTATAGGAAACCGCGTCGGCCGAAATCCCGATCTTCAGACAGAGCCGCGTCGCCCCGAGCGCGGTACGCCGGAACATTTCCGCGATCGTCCGGCGCGAAGCCGGTTGGTAGTTTGGCATGGGCTTTAGGCTTGCCGAAATCAGGGCCCAATGTCTACGCGGATCATCCCGGTCGTGCAGGGCCGGGATCAATCGCTGCACGCGCCCAGCACCCCAATCCTTGGGGGGAGGTTCCGGCATCTCCCGATCATATGACCACATCGGCTTCGGAGGGCTTGTCATTCCGAGCCGCCGCAGGACGGCTAGGGACCTAACATTTGCAATGGACGCTGCGTTGCGTTGCGAGCCGGCCAATCGCAACTGTGAGGTCCTTCGCCGTCTGCGCGGCTCAGGATGACAAAAAGGAAACGAGGCTCCGATTTCTTGCTCGTTAGGCGTCGTCGCCCGTCCCCTCGCCCTTGGCAGCTTTTTGCCCGCGCAACTTTGCCTGGATGAAAAGATCGATGTCGCCATCCATCACCGCTTGGACGTTGCTCGTCTCCGCGCCGGTGCGGTGGTCTTTCACCATCTGGTAGGGCTGGAAAACATACGACCGAATCTGGCTGCCCCAGGCCACATCGCCCTTCTCGCCATACTGCCGATCGATCTCGGCCCGTTTCTTGTCCTGCTCGATTTCGTAGAGTTTCGCCTTCAGCATTTTCATCGCCAGCTCGCGATTGCGACCCTGGCTCCGCTCCGCCTGGCAGGCCACGACGATGCCGCTCGGTTTGTGCACGATCCGCACCGCGGTCTCGACTTTGTTCACGTTCTGGCCGCCTTTGCCGCCGGCCCGGAAGGTGTCGATCTCGATGTCCGCCGGGTTCACTTCGATCGGCACGGAATCGGCAATTTCTGGAACGGAATCGACGCTCGCAAAGGAGGTGTGCCGCCGCTTGTTCGCGTCGAACGGTGAAATGCGCACAAGGCGATGCACACCCCGTTCCGCACTGAGATAACCGTAGGCATACTCGCCGCTCACGAGCAGCGTGACCGATTTGATCCCGACTTCTTCGCCCTGCTGAATATCGATTGTCTGCGCGTTGAACCCGCTCCGTTCGATCCAGCGTTGATACATCCGCAGCAGCATGTCGGCCCAGTCGCACGACTCCGTGCCGCCCGCGCCGGAGTGTATCGTGACGAAGGCATTCGAGCGATCGTTCTCGCCGGAGAGAAACTGGCGAAGCTCAAACTCGGAAAGCTTGTGCGCCAGGCGTTCGTGCTCGCGTCCAACCTCGCGCTCCGCCTCGGCGCGGGCCGTGGCGTCGGTCTCCTCCTCCGCCAGCTGCTGGAGCGCCTCGAAATCGGCGATCTCGCGTTCCAACTCGCGGAACGGATTGAGGAGGGATTTTACTCGCGAGACTTCCTCCACGTCGGCCTGGGCGCGCTCGCGATTATTCCAGAAATCGCCGTCGCTCATCCGCACCTCAAGCGCGGCTAGTTGGGACTCGAGTTTGGGGACGTCAAAGAAACCTCCGCAGTTCGTCGGCACGCTTCTTCAGGTCTTCAGCGCTGATTTTCTCGAGTTCGACAGCCATGGCAGGAAGTTAATCGGAAAGCATGCGGTGCCAAGGCTTGCGCAGCGCGAGAAACGTCGCCGGTTCTGACCCGCCGCCGTTTCGTCCGAGGGTGCCGCTAGTTCAAGCCGAGCGCTGCCAGCGTTGCTTCATCGATCGCGCCGGTTACTGGGAGGCCGTAATCCGCTTGGAAGACCGCGAGGGCGTCCTGCATTTCTGGCCCCAGGATCCCATCGACCTCGTAAGAATAGTATCCGAGCTCTTGCAGGACGCTTTGCACATTGGCGACGATCTCATCGGGCAAGAGGCCGTTGTAGCCGTAGATCGGGGCGTCGTATTCGTAATAGGAATAGTAGGAATCGTAGCCCCACGCCGGATACCACCACCCGTCGAACCAGCCCCAATAACCCCAGTCGATCAGCACTACGGCATCACAATGACGGTGCCACCACAGCGGATCGTGGTGATGACGATGGTGATCGTTATGCTTGCGACAGGCGTCCGCGAAGCTCGATCTCTTGCCCTGCCAGTTGCGTAAACGATCCTGGGTTTGCCGATCGAACCGTTTTTGGTTCGCCGGAGTCTGGCGCGACCAGTTGCCTTCGTGGTCCCTGCCGTCGCGGGTCGTCAAAACGCTTCTCTCGGTCGCTTTCGACTGACGAAGGACCGCCGTCGGACGTGAGATGCGCGGTTGATTCGCCGGTGCCGCCCGGTTTGGCCGAGGCCCGTCGGTCTCTCGATTCATTTCAGTCCTGTTGACCTCCTGATTCGGCCGCGAAACTTGTGGGCGGATTGGAACAGCCGGC
>JBDTOL010000097.1:0-5937 GCA_039933235.1 Spartobacteria bacterium
CGCTGACGCCCAAACCGTTCAACGCTTCGCTCCGCGATCGGATCGCGAAAATCCCGGGCATCGCCGCGACCTGTGCGCTTCTGGTCGAAGTCACGAGCGTGGAGGATTCCGACCTCATGATCCTGTCGGCCCGCGAGTGGGGCGGATTTTCCTGGAGCAACCTCAAGCTCGTCTCGGGACGAATGCTGCAGAACGGCGAAGAACCAGCGGTCGTGCTCGGCGCGACGGCGGCTGAGATTCTGAAGAAGAAAGTCGGTGACCCGATTCAAATCGAAACCGCCGAACTGAAGGTCGTTGGGATCGTGAAAGGCGGTGCTTTGGTCGAAGACGGCTCGGTCATCCTATCGCTCAGTCTCCTGCAAAAAATTCTCGCTTCGCCTAACCAAATCAATGCGATCGACGTCCGCGTTACGCCCGGGACTAACGAGGCGCAAATGCGCGAGCTGATTCAGAAAATTCAAACGGAAGTCCCGGAGGTCCGCGCCGTGACCGTGGCTGATCACCTGAGTAACAGCGAAGGATTCCGCATGGTCCGAGCGATGAGCTGGGGCACTTCGCTCCTGGCCGTGCTCGTCGGAGTGCTCGGCGTGATGAACACCATGCTCATGACAGTCTTCGAACGGACGCACGAAATTTGCGTGCTGCTCGCGGTCGGCTGGACGCGCGGACGCATCATTCGCATGGTCCTCTACGAGTCCGCCCTCCTCGGATTTTTCGGCGGTGTGGTTGGTGTGGCGATCGGCGCGCTCGGCGTCCAAGCTCTCGGGCAAACGCCCGCGCTTCGTGGCCTGCTCCAGCCGGATCTTGGCCTGCCGCTCCTCGGTCTGTCGGTCCTCATCGCGGTCGCGGTTGGTGTTTTGAGCGGGCTTTATCCGGCCTGGCGCAGTTCGCGCCTCGCGCCCAGCCAGGCATTGCAAGCGGGCTAAACGATCTTCCCTATGAAGAAAACTCTCATTTTCGCCGCCATTCTCGCAGCCCTCTCGGTCGGATCTGTTCGCGCCGCAGATCCTGCCACGTCCGCGACGACAATGTCGGCCGATGAGTTGGCCGCCAAATTGGATGCGGTCGGCCAGGGGAACGCTTCCATCCGCACGCAGCTCGAAATCCGGACGAACGGGGGCGGCAAGCGCGTTTCGCAACTTCAAATCAAGCAGCGCCGGACAAAGGACGCGACCGATCTCGTCTATGTCGTCCTCTGGCCTAACGAGCAAAAAGGCAACGCTGTTATTTTGCATCAGAAGGCTGGCGAAGCGCCGACCGGTTCGGTGATCGACCCGGCGAACAAGGTCCGCGCGCTCAAGGCATCGGATATGAGCGAGGGCTTGTTCGATAGCGATCTCGCTTATCAAGACGCGGTGGAAAATTTCTTCGCCTGGAAGAAGCAGACCCTCGTCGGCACGGAAACGGTCGACAACGTGAGCTGCCAGATTCTCGAATCGAAACCCGACTCGTCGTCTGAAACGATCTACGGCAAAGTGCGAAGCTGGATCGATCCGGCCCGGCTCGTGCCGTTGCGGATCGAGAAATATTCGCCTTCGGGCGAACTGGTCCGCCGGATCAACACTGATCGCGTGGCGCGCGACGAAAAGCACAACAACATTCCGGCCGGTCTCGTCGTGCACGGTCCGGGCAAGAACACCGTGACGAAGTTTAATGGCGCTGGGATCAAGCAGGGCATGACCTTTACCGACGCCGATTTCACTCCGGCGGCGGTGTCGCGCTGATTGCGCTGGATTGTTGCCTCAGCGCCAGTTCATCGCAAAGCGCGGTGACGAAAAAGGTCGCTTGTCGGCCTTGTGAATAACTGTTAATAACTTTCCGGCTCACTCGGGAATGAGAATCTATTCTGCTCTACTCGCCGTCGTTCTCGCCTTGTCGTTAGGCGGCTGCGGGACGACGCGCAGTCTGCCGGATTACGAGCGGCCTCTCGCCAAGGCGGACTTCCAGCAAGTCCGGACCACCGCTTACACCCACACCGAGGCTGATCACACGCAATACGGCAATCGGACAGCCCTCGGCGGCGTCCTGCATGCCGCTCCTCAGCCAGTCGTCCCGCGCGCCCTCCCGGTCGCGCCGCAGAAGGTTTTTCGCGGTCCGGAAACAAGTTACCAGCCAGTCGCCTACGTATCGCGCCTGCAGCCCTTCCAGGCGGATGGTTTTCCTAATCAGACTTACGGCAGTGCAGCGGCCGACTGGGCGAGATGGCCGGCCGGCACGATCTTTCGTGTCCTTTCGACTGGGCAACTTTACCGGGTGGAGGACTACGGCTGGGCGCTCTCTGGCCGGAATACGATCGATCTCTACATGGCCACGCCAGGGGAAATGAATCGCTGGGGCGTGCGCCAGGAAACAATTCAGGTCGTGCAATGGGGCGACCCGCAGGCGAGTCTGCGCCGGCTCGCCTCTCACACGAAGTATCGCCACATCAAGCGCATGGTCCTCGAGCTCGAAGGCAAAGAGCGGGCCGCGGCACATCTCGACTGATCCGCGGGCCTCGGAGCATCCCCAGTTGCCCGCGTCCGCGAGCCCTCCATCTTTGGCGGAAGATGGCAGGGCTGGAGATCAACTTGGTGGTGCCCGATCTCTGGCAACAAGAGGCAGTGCGGGCGTTGCAGGCAGGCAGGGATGTCGTCGTGCACGCTCCGACCGGGGCGGGGAAAACCTACATCTTTGAACTGCTCTACCCGTCGCTCAAAGGTCAGGCCGTCTTCACTGTGCCAACGCGGGCACTGGCTAACGACAAGCTGGCAGAGTGGCGCGCGCGAGGTTGGGACGACGTCGGGATTGCGACGGGCGACCTGGCCTTGAATCTCGATGCGAAAGTCGTCGTTGCCACGTTGGAGACGCAGCGCACGCGGTTCCTCCGCCGGGAAGGCCCCCGCCTCCTCGTGGTCGACGAGTACCAGCTCATCGCCGATCCGGTGCGGGGCGTGCATTACGAACTCTCGCTCGCCCTCGCCCCGCCGGGCACGCAGCTTCTTTTGCTCAGCGGCAGCGTCAACAACCCGCAGGACATCGTGGAGTGGCTGCAGCGTCTCGGGCGCGATGCGATCCTCGTCCGGCACGAGCAACGACCGGTCCCGCAGCATGAAGTCGATCTGCGCAACCTGACCGATGTGCCCTTCGTTCAGACGCGCGAATTCTGGCCGCGGATGATCGCCAAGGCGCTGCATAGCGGTCTCGCGCCCATCCTCGTTTTCGCGCCGTTGCGCAACGCCACCGAAGACCTGGCGCAGGCCATCGCGAGTGCGGTGCCGTTGCGCGATCCACTGCCGCTCTCACCGCAGCAGGAGGCACTGGCGGGGAAACGCCTGACGAAGTTGTTGCGGAACCGCGTCGCCTATCATCACAGCGGGCTGAGCTATGCGGTGCGCGCGGGGTTAATCGAGCCCCTGGCGAAGGCCGGCCAACTCAACGTCGTGGTGGCGACGATGGGACTCGCGGCGGGGATCAACTTCTCCATGCGCTCGGTCCTCATCACCGACACGCGTTATCTCGCGGGAAGTTTCGAACGGCAGGTGCAGCCGGATGAGCTTCTCCAGATGTTCGGCCGGGCCGGCCGGCGGGGTCTCGACGACTCCGGATTCATCCTCTTCACGCCGGATCAGCCACGACTTAGTTTCGCGCGTCCGCGCCAGTTGAAACGCGCGACGCAGGTTGATTGGCCGAGTTTGATCAGCGTGATGCGCGGCGCGGCGGAGCGGGGCGAGCAACCTTTCGGCGCGGCTGTAGAGCTGACCCGGTCGCTTTTCAGCGCGCAGAAAGTGCCGCTTGGGGTCGAGCATTCGCTGGCCACCGGCGCGAAACCGTGCGGGCTCTGGGTCGATGCGGAGCGAGCCCGATTCGTCAGGCGACCGATCATAGAAATCCTGAATAGCGTGGAGGAATGGGAGCCGCGAGCGGAGTTGATCGAGTCCACGCTCGGGGAGGCGTTTCTCCGCGAGAACGAGCGTTGGATTTCGGCCCTGCGCCAGCCGAAGACGCTCGACCGTTTCCCGATCGGCAACCTCTGTCGTTTGCGCGAGCGCGGGATCTACGGGCGAGAATGGCCCCTCGCCACGGTTGGCGCTTCCGACGCGGAGGTGCAACTGGTCAAGCCTCTGCGCAAGCTCCTCCAGAGAAAATCGTTGCCGGAAGAAGAACTGCGCGCGCGCGTAACCGAATCCCTACCGCAATGGAGCAATGGTGGGGTGGCTGATCAATTCGTTCGGCGCGGCGATCTCCTCTCGGTGCGGATTGATTTCTCAAGCGTCGCCCTCAAGGCGTGGCGGGATTCGTTAGGCAAGGCGTTGTCGGATCCGCCGGAACAGACGGCCTTGCCGCTGGTCTGTCGCGGCTGTCCGGAACTGGAGCACGACCAGACCGCCGAAATCGTCGCTTCGCCCGCCTCTGCCTGGCGGTGGCTCGGTCTCGTCGAAGCCGATGGAAAACCGACGCGGCGTGGCGTGGTCTTCGGTTTCTTCCAGGGCGGCGAAGGACTCGCGATCGCCGCCGCGCTCGAGGATGAAAGATATCCGATCGAGGATCTCGTATTCGACCTGGCTAATATTCGCGCGGGCCCGCGCTTTGCCGCCGAGGATTCCCCGCTGGCCGGGCGTCTCGGCGCGCTTTGCCAGCGGGTTTACGAGCGGGCCGATCATCCCGGCTACCTCGAGATGGGTGTGCCGGTGCACTACGGCGCGGGCGCTTCGGAGATCATTCGCGAGGTGGTGACCCATCCCTCGGGACGTTACAGGCTGACCTCCGATGCGCTGCGCCACGGCGACGTGGAGCGCGCCCTGATGGAATGGCGCAGCCTCCTCCGTCATCTCGCGGCCGCGCCGGACCTGGAGTGGGAACGCTGGCGAGCTTTACAAGCGGCCGCGCAGGAATTGCTCAGCCGGGTGGCCTCGCCGGCCTTTTTCGATTTCCCGCCGCTCCTCGCAGCCCAGCAGCGTCGCTTTGCCTAACGTTGGGCGGAAGTCCGCAGTACCTTTCTCACCGTTTCGAGCGGAAGTTGAGCGAGATTTTTGAACCGAATGCAGCTCTTCCCGCAATCGAGTCCCGCGAATTTCCTTCGGTGCTCGCCCAGCCAGCAGAGGTAGAGCGCGAGATAAGTTTTCTGCGCGGAAGGCGCAGTCCCGCGCGTAGCGCAGGTGCCAGTTCGGCGAGATACGCATCGACGGTTCTGGCTTTCGATTGCATGCCACAACAGAAGTCCCGCCCGGCCATGCTGTCGAACAATCTCAAAGCCGCGCGGCTCCCCAGCGGATAGACCTTGTGCTAGGTTGCCCGGTCATGCCTAACGACGCCGCATCGCTCACTCCGGCCGCCCTCGGCTACCGTATGCCGGCGGAATGGGAACCACATGCCGCCACTTGGCTTTCCTGGCCGCGCCGGGAAGGGATCAGTTTTCCCGATTCCTACGATCGCGTGCTGCCGGTGTTGCGTGCGATGGTAGCGGCGCTGCTCGATTCCGAGCCGGTCAACATCAACGTCTGCAACGGCGCGCATGAAGCGGAAGCGCGCGCCGCACTGGCTGGTCTGCCTAACGAGCGCCTGACCTTCCACCTCATCCCGACCGACGAGCCCTGGTGCCGCGATCACGGGCCGATTTTCCTGACCCGCGAGGAGGAGCCGCGGCTGGCGGTGGTGGATTGGGATTACAACGCCTGGGGCGGCAAATATCCGCCCTGCGATCTCGACGAAGTCGTGCCGACGCGGGTCGCGAAGAAGCTTGGCCTGCCGGTTTATTATCCGCGGATGATCCTGGAGGGCGGCTCGATCGAGGTGAACGGCGCCGGTGCGTTGCTCACGACGGAAGGGTGTTTGCTCAACCCGAATCGCAACCCGCAGCTTTCGCGCGAGCAGATCGAGGAGCGGCTCCGCGATTATCTTGGGGTGCAGGAGATTCTCTGGCTGGGCGACGGGATCGAGGGTGACGACACCGACGGGCAC
>JBDTOL010000098.1:0-15779 GCA_039933235.1 Spartobacteria bacterium
ATTTGCTCTGGGTTTTCATGGCGCTGCTCGTGCTGGCCGTTTGGTTTTCGCGCAAAGAGAAGGTGCTTGCGCTATGAGGTGGCGCTTTTGCCCGGGAAGCGCGCGCGTCTCGCGTGCTGGCGACGGTGTCTCACCGCAACAGGCGTTTTCTTCGGGTGGCGCGCCAGGAAAAGTTCGTAATGGCCAGGACGCCATTACCAGCACGCGAGACGCGTGCGCTGCCCGGATTATCGCCTGCGCGCTCCTTGCCCTCACGAGCTCGGCTTCAGCGCTCACGCTCCAGCAGCAAATTGACGCCGCTGCGCCTAACGAGACACTGAAGGTGGCGGCTGGTGTTCATCCCGGTTCCATCACGATCAACAAACCGCTCCAGCTGATCGCAGAGCCCGGCGCCGAGATTCGCGGCACCGGCGCCGGCAATGTCGTTACTATTACCGCCGCTAACGTGGGACTGCACGGATTCCGCATCCGCGGTTCCGGGCTGCGTTTATCCGACGACAACGCCGCCGTCTTCGTCGCGGGCGATCACGTCACGATCGAGCGCAATGTTATCGAAGATTCGCTCCACGGCATTTACCTCAAGAAAGTGCGCGACTGCCGCGTGATCGGAAACCGCATCCGCGGTAAAACCACCCTCCTTACGACCACCAAATCCGTCAAAGAAACCCTTACCGCCGGGATAGGCGAGCTCTGCGAAGCGCCCCTCAACGAGAACGAGCGTGGCAACGGGATCCATCAGTGGAACTGCGAACGGATTCTTGTGTCCGGCAACGAAATCAGTGACACGCGCGACGGAATCTATTTTTCCTTCACCAACCATTCCCGCACGGAAGACAACCAGGTTCACGACACCCGCTACGGTCTGCACTACATGTATTCCGACAACAACGTTTTCGAGAACAACCTCTTCGCGCAAAACGCCGCCGGCGCCGCGGTCATGTTCTCGCACGACGTCGTGATTCGGGGCAACCGCTTCGTCGATAACCGCGGCTCGCGCGCCTACGGGATCCTTTTCCAATCCGACGAACGGGTGCGGGTGGAGAATAACCTCATCCGCAACAACGCGGTCGGCCTCTCCTTCCAGCAGGCGATCGACTTTGTCGTGAGGGCAAATGAAATCAGCGGCAATTACATCGGGCTGCGTTTCTACGGGAACTCCGACGGGAACACCTTTACCGAAAACCGCTTTGCGCAAAACCTGCACCCGATCGACGTAGATGGCGCAGGCGACAACAACCGCTGGGCCGTCAACGGCGTCGGCAATTTTTGGAGCGGCCAGGAGCATCTCGACTTGAACGGCGACGGCATCAACGACCTCCCGCACCACGAACTCGATCTCTTCGGGCCGCTGCGGCGCGACTTTCCGGCTGTGGCGCTGCTCTCCGGCAGTCCGGTGGTGAAGCTCTTGCGGTTCGCCAATGAGCGCGCGGAAATCCCCGGCACGAACTCGATCACCGATCCGGCGCCGCTCACAGCCAACTTTTGGACCATCCGGGCACAAAGCGCGGTCAGGCAAAGGATCCCGAAACCGTGACCAGATGCGGCTCGCCTCTCTGGGTAGCGCACCCGTCCCGGGTGCTGCCAACGGTCTCTCACCGTTGCGAATTTTATGTGAGCGCTCCACCTGTGCAAAAAGCCTGTTGCGGCGAGGACTCCGCAACCAGCACGCGAGCCGCGTGCGCTACCCAGAGATGATCCTGGCCGCTGATCTCATCAAGCGCTACGGCCACAAAGAGGTCCTGCGCGGGCTTTCGCTCGAGGCACGGCCGGGGGAGATCACGATCTTGGTGGGTGAGAACGGCGCGGGCAAGAGCACCACGATGAGAATCCTGGCCGGATTGGCCGCGCCGGACGGCGGGAGCGCAGCCATCGGCGGCCACCATATCGTGCAGGCAAAGCTTTCGGCCCAGCGCGCCCTGAGTTACCTCCCGCAGAACCCAGATTTCCATCCGCGGCTGACCTGCTTGCAGCTCCTCAACTTTTACGCGCGCCTGCGCGGGGTGAAGAAGGCGCGCATCGACTTTGTCTTAAAGGAAGTCGGCCTAACGAGTGTAAGAGAGGAGCGCGCCGGAGCGCTTTCCGGTGGGATGCGCCAGCGGCTCGGGATTGCGCTCTTGCTCTTGCCGGACGCACCGGTCCTGCTCCTCGATGAGCCGGGCCTGAGTCTCGATCCGGCCTGGCGCAACCGGCTCCAGGCAATTCTGCTCGAGGAAGCGGCGCGCGCGAAAACCATTCTCATGGCCACCCACCTGATCGCGGAATGGAACGCGGTCGCGCAGCGCTGTCTGCTTTGTCACGCTGGTCGGATCGAGCGGGAGCTCGATCCGAACGATTTGCCTAACGATTTCGATATGCTGGCGAAACGCGGCGCTGCTGCTCCGGGGAGCGCATGTGCCTCGCACGCTCGTGAAGACGCCTTCGCCTTCACGAACTTTTCTTCCGCAACGCATGTCAAAGATCGTTTTGGCGAGGCGCCAAAACCTGCAGGCGAGGGCGCCCGTGCTCCCCGGGCTCTATGAGCGCGTCGCTCGGGAAAACTTCCCTGGACCCAGTCTCGGCGGTCCTCACGCGTGAACTGCACGCGGCAATTCTAAACCGATATTTCCAGGTCTTCTGCGTCCTCGCACTGGCGGGCGGGATCGGCGCCGCTCTCCTCGCCGACACGCCCGACGCGGCGCCGATGTTGATTCTGCAACTGGCGCTTTATTTCGTCTCGCTTTTCGCCTTGCTCACCGGCACGAGCAGCGCCCGCGCCGAAAGCCAGGAATGGCCGCTCCTCTTCGCCCAGCCAATTCCGCGCTCCGCCTTTCTCGCGGGAAAGTTTCTCGCCCTGGTCGCCATCTTTGCCGGGGTCCTCGCGCTGCTCTTTCTGCCCGCCCTTTTCGTTCGCCAAGCGGACCCCGCTTTCCTTCTCCTCTACGGACACACGCTCACCCTCGCCGCCGGCTGCGTCGCCCTGGGATTATGCGCGGGTTTCCTGGCGCGCGATCGGGTGCAGGGGCTTGTCCTCGGGGTCAGCGCCTGGCTCCTGGCCATTTTGGGAGCGGATTTGGTCGCCCTCCTGGCGGCGCGTCTCTCTTTCCTGCAACGCTGGCCGGACCTCTGGGCTGTCTTCCTCATGTTGAACCCGCTCGACGCCTTTCGGATCGACGCGCTTTTCTGGCTGGAGCGCATCCCGGCGGAGGCGGCACGGGAGACTTCCCTGACGAACTGGTGGCTTGATCATACCGGGCTTTGGTTTGTCACGATCTCGCTCCTCTGGATGGCGGCGCTCCTCGCCGTCGCCGGCCGCCACCTGAGGCATTGGGAGGACTAACGAGATGCCGGTGGTCTTCAAGAAACTGGATGTGCGCCCGCTGCTCGCGAAGGGGGTCGAGCCTCTTTCCACCATCCGCGCCCGGGTGGACGCGCTGAAGAAAGACGAAGGGCTGACTGTGATCGCGCCCTTTCTTCCCTCGCCGCTGATTGAAAAGCTGGGCAGCGAAGGATTTCAATCGAGAGTGGAGCGCCAGGTGGGCGACGGCTGGATCGTGCATTTCTGGCGGGAAGACGAGGCGAAAGGCAGGTAGTGCGCTGTCGCGGATGAAAGAGGACGCGCGGCAGCGCGTCCCGGATCAATCCCACCGGCTTTCGTCTCACGAAATGATGTCAGATCGACGGAGAATGATCAGTCTGTTTTTCGCGGAGCCGTTCCGGATTTTCTTTCCGCTCGGGCTGCTCCTGGGCGCGGTCGGGGTTTCTCTCTGGCCGCTCTTTTTTTGGCATGTAATGACGGTCTATCCCGCGACGCCGCACATGCGGTTGATGATTGAGGGGCTGATGGGCTCGTTTGTCATCGGCTTCCTCGGCACGGCCGGGCCGCGCCTGCTCGAAGCGGAGCCGCTCCACCCGTGGGAAACGCTCACGCTCGTCGCACTGCAGATGGCCAGCGCGATCATGCATCTCGCCCGGCAGCAGAGGGCCGGGGACATCCTTTTTCTTGGTCTGCTGCTCTTTTTCATTTTCATGCTCGTTAGGCGGAGAAGCCGGCAGAGCGACCTGCCGCCGCCCAGCTTCGCCCTCGTCCTCGGCGGGTTCCTCAACGCGCTCGCGGGGGTCGCCCTGATTCTTTGGGCGACGCCGGCCCAGAGCCCCTTTTGCCATCAGCTCGGGGGACTGCTGCTGAACGAGGGTTTCATTCTTTTCCCCCTGCTGGGCGTGGGAGCATTCTTCTTTCCGAAGCTGCTCGAGGGCGAAGCCGAACCACCGGTCGAGCGTCCGACGGGCGGCGCGTGCTGGCGACGGGGCGTGGCGATCGCGGCGCTCAGCGCGCTCGCCTTGTGGACGTCATTCGCCATGGAAGCCCTGGGCTGGACGCGGAGCGCAGCCGTGCTGCGCGGCCTAACGACTCTCGTCTATCTCGTCACGCAGGGGCAAATTTTTCGCCGGTGGATCGGGCGGTCGTTCCTCGCCCGCGCCTTTGAGCTCGGCGCCCTCCTGCTCGTTGTCGGGCTCTTTCTTCCCGCCTTCCTCCCGAGCTATCGGGTTGCGAATCTGCACGTCGTCCTGCTTGGCGGATTCAGCGTCATTCTCTTCACCGTCAGCACCCGGGTCATTCTCGGCCACAGCGGGCACGCCCACCTCTTCGAACGGCGGCTACGCTTTCTCGTGAGCGCGCTTGGGTTGCTTGTCCTCGCGATGCTCACCCGGCTGAGCGCGGATTTGTTTCCCCTGGAGCGGGAGAGCCACCTGGTCTTTGCCGCGCTCGTCTGGCTGCTGGCCGCGGGCGTATGGGCTTGGGCGCTCGTGCCGAAGCTCCGCGTAAGCGACGAATGAGCGGGGTGGAGCTCCACGGGGGTGATTATTAGCGAGACGTGCGCCGCCAGCGTGGATAGCGTTGCGAGGTGGCGCTCGACCGCTCCGATTTCCGACAGGCCATCAGTGAGAACACGCTGCGCAGCTGTCAGCTCTTCACCGGGTTACCGGCGACGGACATCGCGGCCATCGCCTCCTTTGCCCTCACCAAGCACCTCGCGAAGGACGATTACCTCTTCCGCGCGGGCGACCCTCCCCACGGGTTTTACGTCGTGCAACAGGGCCGGATCAAGGTGCACCGGGTCAATGCCGCGGGGAAAGAGCAGGTCATCTATGTTTTTCGACCGTGCGAGTCCTTCGCCGAGGCGAGCCTGGCGAGCGAAGGGGGCTACCCGGCGGACGCGCGAGCCACCGAACTGAGCGTGGTCCTCCTCATTCCCAAACGGGAATTCACCGAGCTCCTGCGGAGCCGCCCGGAGCTCGGCCTGCGCATGCTGGGCTCGATGAGCCAGCATCTTCGGGTCCTAGTCGGGTTGCTGGATGATCTGGCCTTGAAAGATACCGAGACGCGGCTGGCCAACTGGCTCTTAAAACGCTGCCCGCGTCCGCTGAGCGACGGCACCGCCACGATCGAGCTCGATCGAACCAAGCGTGTGCTGGCGGCGGAACTGGGCGCAACGAGCGAGACGCTCTCCCGCATCCTGGCCAGGCTGCGCGATCAGAAGCTGCTCCGGGTGAAGGGGAACACCATTAGCCTAACGGATGCGCGCCAGTTTCAGAAACACTACGACCATTATCTGATCTGATCCGCGGCCTGATCAGGGCGCCACCGGGACCTCGGCCGGCGGCGTCACCTCGAGGCGCTCGTAGGTTTCCTCTACGATCAGGTCGACCACGTCATGCATGTTGTGCTCGTGCTCCCAGGCGGCGATCTGTCGGTCGGCACCGGTGCCTTCGTGCATGATCTTTTCCACATGCGCGATCTCATCGCGGCTGCCCAATTCGTCGACTTCGGTGCCGATGAATTCGAGCAGCTCGTTCAGTAACTCACGGGTATCGGTCTCGGTCTCGCGTCCGAAATCGATCAGCTTGCCATCCAGCCCGTAGCGCGAGGCGCGCCAGCGATTCTCGTCGATCAGGCGCCGCCGATAGACGCGAAAGGTTGTATTGTCCCGGAGCAACTTGTGCAGCTTGACCACGATCGCCTGGATGAGCGCGGCCAGAGCCATCGTGTCGTCGATCCGCGATTGCGCATCGCAGATCCGGATCTCGAGGGTATCGAAGAACGGATGGAGCCGGATGTCCCACCAAATCTTTTTCGCGTTATCGACACAGCCCGTTTTGATCAGGAGCTTCAGGAAATCCTCATACTCTGAGAGGCTCTCGAACGCGTCGGGCGTGCCGGTTCGGGGAAAGCGTTCGAAGACCTTGAGACGATACCCTTTCAAGCCGGTATTGCGCCCGACCCAGAAAGGCGAGTTTGTCGAGAGCGCATAGAGGTGAGGAAGGAAATAGCGCGCCTGGTTCATGACGTGGATCGCGGTGGAGCGATCGGGAATGCCGACGTGGACGTGCAGCCCGAAGATGAGATTAGCCCGCGCGACCTGCTGCAGGTCTTTCACGATCGTTTCGTAGCGTTCGCCTTCGGTGATGTGCTGGTCGAACCAGTGCGAGAAGGGATGGGTCCCAGCGGAAGCGATCTTGAGCCCGCTCCGGCCGGCCATCATGGCGAGCTCGCTCCGCAGGCGGATGACCTGTTCCCGCGCATTGCTGATGTTGCCGCAGACATCGGTCCCGAGCTCAACGACCGACTGGTGCATCTCCGGTTTGATCTGCTCCTTCAGCGTGACCTTGCCTTCACCGAGGATTTGCTGGATGTGGGAACGCAGTTCGCGCGTTTCCGGATCAATGATCTGGAATTCCTCCTCGATCCCGAGAGTGAAGATGTGGTCGGCTGCGCTCATCCTCTAAACAACAACGCCAACTCTGCCCCGGGCGCAAGCTGGAGAACGCGTCCGGTCGCCGTATAAATCACGATGAAAATTCTCCCGCGGCTGCTCTGGAGTTGCCTTTTCTGGTGCGGTCTGAGCTTTCTCGGCGAAAGCGGCTGCGCGAACACGGAGAGCGCAGGGGAGGCGGGCTTCACGATCGGGCGAGCGCATTTCACGAGCGGCAGGGTTGAGATTATCGTCGACGTTTACACGCCGCGATCGGCCACCCGGTCACAGCCAATTCTTGTCCTGCATGGCGCCGGCGGGATGCTTTTCGACGGGCCGGAAATGTCACGGATGGCCCGGGCACTGGCCCGCGCCGGGTTCACGGTCTACCAGGTGCATTACTTCGACCGCACGCATACCTGGTTCGCGCGCGAGGCGGTTTTGCTGAAGCTCTTCCCGACCTGGCTCGGGACCGTTCACGACGCGGTCGAGTGGGTCCACTCGCTCCATCCGGCGACCGAGACGGTGGGAATTTTCGGCTACTCGTTAGGCGCATTCGCCGCCGTGGAGGAAGCGCGCCGCAATCCCCGGGTGGGCGCGGTCGTCGAGCAGGCGGGCGGTTTCTGGCAGGGACATCCGGAAGGCCCGACGCGTCAGCCTTTACCGCCGATGCTCCTGATCCACGGACTCGCGGATGAGCGGGTGCCCGTTGCCAAATACGCCGAGCCGCTCCTGGCTTTCCTGCGCGAACATCATGATCGATTCGAGACGCACTTTTTCGATAGGGAGGGCCACGATTTCAGCGCTCCGGCCAGGGCGCGCGTGCGGGCAGAGGCGGTCGATTTCTTCCGGCGGCATCTCCGGCGAACTTCGGTTTAAAGCGCGCGGCGGCCGCGGAAGACGGTATTGGCCGGAAATCTGCCTGAAGGCACGCGCTTAACTGCAATGAAATTCCCCGCCCTTATCCAACGTCAACCGCTGCGCGAATGACTCCGCTTCGACGAACCGGCCCGGGCACCACTGCTACTTTGGCTCTCCGGCGCCGCGGTGAATTCACGATTGTCGAGATCATGATCGTGGTGGCGATAATCGCGCTCCTCGCGCCCGGTTTCCCTTCGGGCTCGCAAGCGCTCCCAGGCCAGCCGGGTGATGACCGACCTGCGCCTCCTGGACCAAGCGGTGGATCAATACGCGATCGAGAATCGCAAGCGCACCGGCAACACTGCTTCGTTCTCCGACCTGAAGGTCTTCCTGAAAAGGAGCGGCATCCTCTATAACACGGGCAAAGACGTCCTGTGAAATAGCTACGGAACAGCGTTCACGGTCGACTCGCTGCCGAAGGTGCCCACGGCGACGCGGACCGCGCTCTCCGATGTGGCCAACACCGTGTACTGGTCGCCCTATCCGTGACTTGGGGGCGCTGCCCTAGCGGAGGTCGTTCTTTTTGAGGAACGCGAGCACCATTTCGTTGAACTTCTGCGGCTCGTCGAGCATGAGGAAGTGCGAGACGTTATCGATCTCCTTGAACTCGGCCTGGGGCGCCAGGTTGCGGACAAAGTCTTCGTAGCCTTCCCAGAAAGGCGATTTGGCCAGCACGACCAGGAGCGGCACCTCGATCTTGTCATTTTTCCAGAGTGCCGGGTCGAGCGTGGCTTCAAACTCGCTCAGCGCGACGCGCTGCGGGGTGCGCAACATCATCGCCCTGACCTCCGCTCGCTCCGCCGGGTCTTTCATCGGTGCGATGATGCTGTCGATGAATTTCCCGGCGTTTTCGGCATAGTTCGGCTCGCGCAGGGGCGCGATAAATTTCTCCATCGTCGCCGCATCGCCCACCGGGCGCAGGCTCCCGTCGACGATGATGAGGCCATTTACTTCCTGCGGGTAAAGCCGGTAGAACTGCCGCACCACGGGAGTGCCATTGCTGTGCCCAACGAGGGTGGCCTTTTTTAACCCGGCATCCCGGAAGACCGCGTCCAAGGCGCGGGCGTAATAGGTCATCGTATAGGCGATCTCGGGACGATCGCTCTGGCCGTGCCCGGGCAGGTCGACCGTGATCACACGAATCGATTTGGCCAGTTCCGGCGCCTGTTTTTTCCAGACCGTCTCGTCCGAGCTCCAGCCGTGGGCGAAGAGCAACGCCTTCTCCCCGCTCCCGTAGCTGGTGTAGTGGATCCGGGCGCCCTCAAGCGTGACAAAATGCGAGGAAGGCTCCGGTTCGGCCAGAGCCGCGCCGAACAGCAGCACCCCTAACGAGAATCCGGCTCCCACTGCTTTCATCTCCTGTCGTTAGGCGTCAGGTCAGCGAGATCGCCTGGAAGGAGCTGACCACGTCGTCCGGGCCGGCGTCGGTAAAGAAGCACTCGTAGAAACCCGGCCCGAGATCCCAGTGATCGCCCTTGTAATATTCATCGCGATAAAAGCGCCAGACACCGCTCACGACGATGAGGGAGCTGATCCGGTCGTTCCAGAAATCCCCCAGGAAATGGAAGCTCAGGTTAGTCCGTGCATAGGCCCCCTTGAACCCGATATGATCGTAAACGATCACCTCGGGCAGCCGGAGATTGCCGTCCACAGGCTTGTCATGGCTCGGGCCGGCAGCGCAGGCGTGATAGCTCAACGGTCCGGCCTTCCATTTCGTGTCGATAATAGCGCCATTATCTGGCGACAGCTCGGTCTTGGGTATTTGTCTCATATGCGGCGTTTCTTACAGGGAGTTGAACAGGCGAACCCGTGCTTGTCGAGCGCGAGATTGAAGAAAAGGAGGAACTGGGAAAGAAGAAGGAAGATCTGCCTCGTTCCTAGAGGAGGTGCTCCCGATTGTCCGAGCGCAGGCGGATGGTCTTGCTCTGCAGATCGTGCGAGGCGCGAATGAAACGCACCGTCTTGCTTTTCGCCCGCATCAGGACGGAATCGGTGATGGCGTTTGGTCCCTGCGATTTCACGCCGCGCAGGAGCGCGCTGTCGCTGATCCCGGTCGCGCAAAAAATGATGTTCTTTCCATTCGCCAGATCGTCGGCGAAAAAGACGCGCCCGAGATCCTTTTCGTGTCCCTTGGCGATGAGGTCGGCGCGCTCCTCCGCGTCGCGCGGCCACATCATGCATTGCATATCGCCGCCGAGGCATTTGATGCCGGCCGCGGCCAGGACGGCTTCGGGCGAACCGCCAATACCGACGTATAGGTCGATCCCGCTCTCCGGATAGGAGGGGGCCATGGCCGCGGCGATGTCGCCGTCGCTGATCATGCGCAGGGAGGCGCCGGCCTGGCGGATGTCCGCCACGATCTTCTTATGCCGCGGCCGATCGAGCATCATCACGATCACGTCCTGCACCCGTTTGCCGAGCGCTTTGGCCACGGTGATGAGCGTCTCTTCGATCGGGCTTTCCAGCTTGAGGGTTTCAATGCCCGCCCGCTTCATGCTCCGGATGACCTCCGGCCCGTAGGCCAGCTTCATCATGTAAAAAGAAGGAATGTCGCGGAGCGCGACCTTCACCCCTTTTTCGGGGCTAGCCGCGGCAATGCAGGTGATCGAGTTGGGCGCGCCCTTGGCAATGTTGGTCGTGCCGTCGATCGGGTCGAGCGCGATGTCGAACTGCGGCGCGCCCGGGAGCCACATTCCGAGTTGTTCGCCCTTGAAGATGCCGGGCGCGTCGTCCTTGATCCCTTCGCCGATCACGACTTCGCCGCAGATGTTCATCAGGTCGAACATCCCGCGGATCGCGTCGCAGGCGGCGCCGTCGGCTTTTTCTTTTTCCCCGCGACCGAGCCAGGGGAGGGCGTTGAGCGCGGCGGCTTCCGTCGCCCTGACGAAGTCGAACTCAATGATGCGCTCGATGTCGTCGTAGTTCTGCTTTGGGATCCGCATCTGCTGAGGTTCGCAAAGGTCGGCGCCGGTGGCAAGAGCGACGCATCGTCCAAACGCAGGTCGATCGATTCGTTAGGGCTTCTTCTCCGCCGGTGGTTTCGGTTTGGCCGAGACTTCCTCTTTCGGCGCGACCTCGTACTCCGGCTTGGCCACCCCGAGTAGCCAATGATCGAACCAGCCCACGATATGCTGGAGCCGCTCGATCCGGTGCCAGGGCTGCCCCGAGCGCGATAACTCGTGTGTCTCGTCCGGGAATTTTACCATCACGGTCGGGATCTTAAGAAATTTGAGCGCGCGAAACATCTGCTCGCCGCCGGCCCCGGGCGGAGTGCGCGTGTCGTCCTCGCCGAGCACGAGCATGAGCGGCGTCTTCACGTTGTTGATGTAGGTAATGGGCGAGCGCGCCTTGTAGTCGCCCTCTTCATCCTTGAACGGCGGTGTCTTGAACCAGTTCGGGTGGAAAAGGGTGAAGTCGGCCGTATACCACCAGTCCGCCCAGTCGGCGATGTCGCGCTGCGCCACTCCCGCCGCGAAGCGATCGGTGTGCCCGACGACCCAGTTGGTCAGGAGTCCGCCGCCGCTCCCGCCGGTCACACCCAGTTTTTTCTCGTCGATCCCGCCGCGCCTGACGACTTCGTCGACCCCTGCCATCAGGTCCTTGAAATCGTCGCCGGGATATTTGTACTGAATGATATTGCCGAAGCTCTGGCCGTAGCTCGTGCTCCCGCGCGGGTTCGGGTAAAGCACGAGGTAGCCTTTGGCCGCCATCCACTGGAATTCGTGCTCAAAGATGTAGCCGTAAGCGGCGTGCGGGCCGCCATGGATGTTGAGGATGAGCGGATACTTTTTCGCCGGATCGAACCCCGGCGGTTTCTGCACCCATGCCTGGATCCGTTTCCCGTCGAAGCTTTGATACCAGATCTCCTCCGGCTCGGTCAGGTTGAGCTGGCTGAAGAGCTCATCGTTGGAATGCGTCAACTGGCGCGGCGCCGCGCCCGGCTGGTCGAGACAGTACAGATCGTTGATCCTGGTCGGGGTGGAGATGAGGCAGACGATCTTTTTCGCATCGCCACTGGCCGAGAATCGCAGCACGGCGTGGTCACCCTGGGTCAGGTCAGTGACGGCGCCATTGGTCGCGTCAAAGGATCCGAGCTGAGTGCGGCCTTCCTTGGAATAGATTTCGAGAATGCTCTTCCCATCGGCGGACCAGGCCGGCGTATTGCCGCCGAGCCCGCGCGGGGCGGCGTTGTCGCCGAACACGCTGTCGCCCGCGTCGAAGTCGAAACTGGCCGTCAGGTTGGTGGGCTTGGCGTTCTCCGTCAGGTCGAGCGTCCAGAGATCTGACTGGGTGTAGGAATTGACCGGTTCGTTGGTCGCGGCGATGAAAGCGACCCGTTCTCCGTCGGGGCTCAACCCCAGGCTGCGCACGCCCAGCGGAAGAGTGTTGAGCAGTTTTGCGTCCCCGCCCTTGGCCGGGATGACGTAGAGCTCGGTCTTGGGCAGCTCGTAATACGGCTCGTCCACATGCCAGGTGGTGTAGTAGATCTGGCTGCCGTCTTTCGACCAGAGGGCGTTCCCCTCATCGAATCGGCCCTGCGTGAGCTGGCGCGGCTCGACCTTTTCGCTGGCTCCGCGCGGGGCCTGAACCAGCCAGAGATGGCTCGGGCGTTTCGGGTCGAGGTAACCTTCTTCGTCATCGCGATAAACGGCGTGCGTGATGACGTGAACGTCGCTCTCGTGTTCTTCCTCGAACGCTTCCGCCGGCTTCTGCGTTCCGGGCCCGGGCGAGCTTTCAGCCATGGCCGCTTTCTTTGCCTCCTCCTGCTTCTTTTCCCGCGCCTGTTTCGCCAGGTCCTCGGCGTTCGCGCTGGCCGTAAAAACGATCGACTTTCCGTCGGGCGACCATCTGGGATCGCTCGCGCCTTTGGGCAAATCAGTGAAGGTAAAAGCGTCGCCGCCCGCCATCGGCAGGAGGTAGAGCTGCGGCGGCTGTTTTTTGCCGTCTTTTTCCAGGGCCCGCGTGAAAGCGATCCACTTCCCGTCCGGCGACCAGCGCGGCCCGGAATCGCGCGGTCCGCTCGTGAGTTGACGCGGCGCGACTTCACCGTTCGCCGACACCATCCAGATGGAAGTGTCGTAGCCCTCCTTCTTTTTGTTCACCGTCACGCGCACGTAGGCGACCTGGGCGCCGTCGGGCGAGATCTGCGGGTTGCCGATCCAGACGAAATCAAAAAGATCCTTTTCGGTGATACCGCGTTTGGCGGAGGCGGCCGGGGCGAGCGGCGTAATCGTTAGGCAAAAACCAAGCAGGAAAGCGACGCGCAAGATTCGATTCGACATGCGCCTAAGCTGGCATCACTGGCCGAGGGCGCAATCGCGCGGAAGCTTTCTTCGGTGGGGCGAGACCCCGTCGAACGGGGGAGAGCGTTCTTCTTGTGGCCGAGGCCATCCCCAAGCTCGACGGAGTCGTGCTCCACCGCGCGCCAATCTTTTTGTTGCGTCGCCCTTCACCCCCCCCTTACTCTTCTCGGCGCATGTCCCATTTTCGGTTTTCTCCGCTCGCGGCGCTCGCCGGTTTGATCCTCGTCTTTACCTCCTGCGAACGCCACCACGTGGGCGAATTGCCGGAGTTGCAAAAGGAACATATGCATCCGCTCGAGGCCGCCGAGGAAACGCCAATTCATGCCGCCGTGCCCACTCCGCCGCTGGCGTCTCCCACGCCCGCGAACTTTTTTCCAAAGCAGCAGCCCTAACGAGAGCGAAGCAGTCGCCTAACAAAAAGTAGCGTCATGGCTAAACAAAATTACGCGCGGACTCCGCCCAATATTTCGACCATGCCGCCGGGCGTGCCCTACATCATCGGGAACGAGGCGGCCGAGCGGTTCTCCTTCTACGGGATGCGCTCCATCCTGATCATTTTCATGACCCAGTATCTGGTCACGAGCAGCGGCGCGACTGATCGTATGGGCGATGCGGAGGCCCGGCAATACTTCGCTCTTTTCGTCGCGGCGGTTTATTTCCTCCCCATCTTCGGCGCCATCCTGGCGGAAGGTTTCATCGGGAAATACCAGACCATCTTCTGGCTCTCGATCGTCTACTGCTTTGGGCACTTCGCTCTTGCGCTCAATGACACCCGTCTCGGCCTGCTCCTCGGCCTTGGACTGATCTCGTTCGGTGCCGGCGGTATCAAACCGTGCGTCTCGGCCAACGTTGGCGACCAGTTTGGCGAGTCGAACAAGCATCTTCTTTCGAAGGTCTTTGGCTGGTTCTACTTTTCGATTAACGCCGGCTCGTTCATCTCGACCATCGCCTGCCCGTTTCTCCTCCACGACCCGCGTTTCGGCCCGAAATGGGCTTTCGGCATCCCCGGTGTCTTTATGGTACTGGCGACGATTTCGTTCTGGCTCGGTCGCAAAAAATTCGTGCACATCCCGCCGGCCGGCCTCGATTTTCTTAGACAGATGAAGAGCCGGGAAGGTCTCCTCGCGCTCGGCCGGCTCGCGATCGTTTACGTTTTCGTCGCGGTCTTCTGGTCGCTCTGGGATCAGAGCAGCGGAGGTTCTTGGACGCTCCAGGCGCAGCACCTGGATCTGCACTGGTTCGGAATGAACCTACTCCCCTCGCAGGTGCAGACGGCGAATCCGATCATGATTCTGCTGTTTATTCCGCTCGTGAATTACCTGATTTATCCGATGGTGGATAAGGTTTTTCTTCTCACGCCGCTGCGCAAAATCGGCATCGGACTTTTCTTCACCGCGGGCAGCTACGTGGTCATCTGGTACATTCAGCAAATGATCGATGCCGGCGGCAAACCAAGCGTAAACTGGCAGTTTCTCGCCTATGCGATCCTTACGTTAGGTGAAACGATGGTCTCCATCACCGGGCTTGAATTTTCCTATACGCAGGCACCGAACAAAATGAAGAGCGCGGTCATGGCGCTCTGGCTCTTCACTGTCTCGATGGGCAATCTCTTCACCGCGGCGGTAAATTACTTCATCCGCAATGCCGACGGCACGGTGAAGATGAACGACCAGCAATACTTCCTTTTCTTTGCCGTACTCATGTTCGTCGCCGCGGCCGCCTTTGTGGTTTTCGCGATGTTCTATCGCGGCAAAACCTACCTGCAGTCGCAGGTGACCGAGGACGAGCTGGCGACCGAGCCGATGCTTTCGAGCGGCGCGCCGACCTAATCGCCGTCGCGCCCGGGTAGGCTGGAAGCAGCCGTTCGAGCGACTTCCGGCTTTTCTTTTCTCGGGCCGCTCGCGATCATCCTCCCGCGCCATGTCGCAGCCTAACGAAGAATTTGTGCTCGATCTCCTGCGCGATGTCGGGCTCGTGACCCGCGGTCAGATCGAGGAGGCGCGCGGGGAGCGCAACGGCTCTACCAGCATCATCGAGCGGCTCGTCCGGCAGGGGCTCGTCACGGCCGACGATATCTCGCGCACTGTCGCGGCCCAGGCCCAGATGAGCTGGGTCGACCTGGGCGAGATCATCGTGCCGCAGGAGGTGATCGACGAGATCAAGCCGCAGGATGCGCGCCGTTTCAAGATGATCCCGATCGCGCGCAACGAGCACGGGCTCGTCGTCGCAACCGGTGATCCGCTCGATTTCGACAGCATCGACAGCCTTAGCTTCCTTTTGCGGCGCGAGATAGAGCTGGTCTGCACCACCCCGGAAAAAATCCGGCAGGCGCTGATCAAATACTACGGCAGCGCGGAGGAGGCAGTCGATGTGCTGCGCGAGAAGATCGGCGACGCCGCGATCGAGGAACTCGACATCGCGGAGGGGGCCGAGCTGCCCGAAAGCGAGGGGGGCGACGCGCCGATCGTGCGGATGGTTTCCCTCCTCCTGCTCGAGGCGCACAAGCTGGGCGCGAGCGATATCCATCTCGAACCGCTCGAGAAAAGTTTCCGGGTCCGCTTTCGGATCGATGGCGTGCTCCAGGAGATGCAGTCGCCGCCCAAGAAATTGCAGTCGGCCATCATCAGCCGGCTCAAGATCATGACCGGTTCGATGAGCATTGCCGAGAAACGGCTCCCACAGGATGGCCGCATCCAGGTGAAGATGGGCAAGAAATCGATCGACCTCCGCGTTTCGACCATGCCGACCAATCACGGCGAAAGCATGGTGATGCGTTTGCTCGACAAGACGAGCCTGCTCCTCGGCCTGCCCGAGCTTGGGTTCC